>JBJSXO010000254.1:0-2706 GCA_046086425.1 Actinomycetota bacterium
CCTCGCCATCGCCCGCAACGAGATCTCCGCGTTCATCGGCCCGTCGGGCTGCGGGAAGACGACGGTGCTGCGGTCGCTGAACCGCATGCACGACCTCACGCCGGGGGCGGAGGTGCGGGGCCGCATCACGTACCACGGCGAGGATCTCTACGCGGGGAAGGTCGACCCGGCCGAGGTGCGGCGACGCATCGGGATGGTGTTCCAGAAGCCCAACCCGTTCCCGAAGTCGATCTACGACAACATCGCCTACGGACCCCGGATCAACGGCACCCGCAAGCGCGCCCGGCTCGACGAGATCGTCGAGCAGGCACTCACCCGCGCCGCGCTCTGGGGCGGAGTGAAGGACAAGCTGAAGTCGAGCGCGCTCTCCCTCTCGGGGGGCCAGGCCCAGCGGCTGTGCATCGGGCGGGCGCTGGCGGTCGATCCGGACGTGCTGCTCATGGACGAGCCGTGCTCGGCGCTCGACCCCATCGCGACGGCCCGCATCGAGGACCTCATGGAGGAGCTCAAGCAGAGCCTCACCATCGTGATCGTCACGCACAACATGCAGCAGGCGGCCCGGGTGTCCGACCGCACCGCCTTCTACACCGCCGAGCCCGACGAGCAGGGCCGACGGGTGGGCAAGCTGGTGGAGTTCGACGTGACCGAGACCGTCTTCACCAAGCCCGGCGACCCTCGCACCGAGGGCTACATCACCGGACGGTTCGGCTGAGACGCCGCCGCGGGGCCGAGGGGCCCGAGCCCGAGACCCTCCAGGCCGGGACCGAGCAGCTCCTCGAGGACTGCCGCAGCGATCTCGAGCGGCTCGGCGCGGCGCTCGCGCAGGCCGACGCCGGGATCCTGGTCGTCGACGCCGAGGGGACCGAGGTCGTCCGCAGCCACGCGGCCGAGCGGTTCCGCGACGCGCGTCACGGCGATGCCGTTGCCCTGGAGGTCGTCGAGCGCCTGCTGCGGGCAGCGCTCGGCGGTGCCACCGCCGAGGAGGAGCTCGCGCTGTTCGGGCCGCCGCGCGAGACGCTCATCGTGCGGGCGGCGCCGCTGGTCGACGACACGGGGTCGGTGATCGGCGCAGCCGCGTACGTCCGGGACGTGACCGAGCTCCGGCGAGTCGAGGCGGTGCGGCGCGACTTCGTCGCCAACGTGAGCCACGAGCTCAAGACGCCGATCGGCGCGATGGGCCTGCTGGCCGAGACGTTCCTCGGGGTGGACGACGTCGAGGTGAGCCGGCGTCTCGCGGAGCAGCTCGTGCGCGAGGCCGACCGGCTCGCGAGCATCGTCGACGACCTCCTCGACCTGAGCACCGTCGAGGCCCGGGAGGATCCGGTCCGCGAGCAGGCGCGTGTTCGTGGGCTCGTCGACGATGCGGTCGAGCGGATCCGGTCCCTCGCGCTCGCCCGCGGCATCCCCTTGGTCGTCGCGCCGATCGCCGCGGAGCTTGCGGTGGCCTGCGACCCGAGCCAGATCGTGGGGGCGCTCACCAACCTCCTCGAGAACGCCGTGAAGTACTCCGACGCCGGTCAGGCGGTGGAGGTCACCGCCGAGGCCCGGGACGGCCGGGTGGTGATCGTGGTGCGCGACCACGGCATCGGGATCCCGTCGCGCGAGCTCGAGCGCATCTTCGAGCGCTTCTACCGCGTCGACAAGGCCCGGAGCCGGGAGACCGGCGGCACCGGGCTCGGCCTGGCGATCGCCCGCCACGTCGCCCAGGCGCACGGGGGCGAGATCGGCGTCGAGTCCATCGAGGGCGAGGGGTCGACCTTCCGCCTCACCCTGTCCGGCGGTGCCTCGGTGGAAGCGGCCTGATGGCCGAGCCGCTCACCATCCTCGTCGTCGAAGACGAGGAGGCCTACCGGGACGCTCTCTCGGTCGCGCTCGAACGCGAGGGCTTCCGGGTCGAGACCGCAGCCGACGGCCCCGAGGCGATCGAGCGGTTCGACGCGTCCAAGCCCGCGCTGGTCCTGCTCGACGTGATGCTGCCCCGGATGTCGGGCGTCGACGTGTGCCGGGAGCTGCGGGCCCGCTCGCAGGTGCCGATCATCATGGTCACCGCCCGCAACGCCGAGATCGACGCCGTGGTCGGTCTCGAGGTCGGGGCCGACGACTACGTGACCAAGCCCTTCCGGCTGCGCGAGCTCGTGGCCCGGGTCCGGGCCGCGCTGCGTCGGGCACCGCGCACCGGTGCGGACGCCGCTGGGGGGACCGGGTCGGCGGAGCAGATCGAGATCGGCGACGTGCGGGTCGACGTGGCCCGCCACGAGGTCCTCGTCCGCGGGACCCTCGTGGCCCTGCCCCTGAAGGAGTTCGAGCTCCTCGAGCTGCTGATGCTGCACGCCGGGCGGGTCCTGACCCGTGACGTGTTGATCGACCGGATCTGGGGACCCAACTACTTCGGTGACACCAAGACGCTCGACGTGCACGTCAAGCGGCTGCGCTCGAAGATCGAGGACGATCCCGCCCACCCCACGCACATCGTCACGATCCGTGGCGTGGGCTACCGCTACGAGCGCGCGCCGTAGTCGAGGGTGGTCGACGCGATCGCGTCGGCCAGGGCGCCCGCGTCGTCGGCGCCGATGCCCTGGAGCACGGTGACCGACGTGTAGCCGGCGAGCACCAGCGCGAGGTCACTCCCGGCGGGGGGCTCGTCACCCCGGCCCAGGTACTCGAGGTGGATCTTGCCCGGCGCGCGCGCCGTGCGCCACTCCTCGA
>JBJSXO010000255.1:0-3477 GCA_046086425.1 Actinomycetota bacterium
GGTTCGCCTTCACCACCGTGATCTCACCCAAGCCACCGAAGTTGGTCTCGTAGCCCCAGATCCGCTGGTTCGCCGCCAACATCGAGTCGTCGTGCGCAGTCGGGTCCTGGTCGTCGACGTGGTTGCAGTGGATGGTCACGGCGTCGCCCGGGCCCCAGTTGCGCACGGCCGAGCCGACCCGGAGCACCACGCCGGCGGCGTCGCTGCCCACCACGTGGAACGGCTGGTCGTGGCGGGCGCTCCACGCGCTCTCCCTGCCCAGGCGGGTGAGGAACCCGAAGGTGGAGACCGGCTCGAAGATCGAGGTCCACACCGTGTTGAAGTTGACCGACGACGCCATCACCGCCACGTAGGCCTCGTCGGGGGCGAGCTCGGGGAGCGGCACGTCGTCGATGTGGAGCGAGCGGCGCGGGTCCTTGTCCTCGGACGCGACACCGGCCCACATCTCCTGCTCGTCGGCGCGCACCACCGCGGCCCGGTACGACGAGGGAAGGGCCAGGGCACCGATGTCGTCCCCGGATGCACCCTCGAGGATCGCCGCGCGGATCTCGTTCAGTTCGCTCGCCGTGGTCATGGCCCGCACGGTACTCCGCCGGGAATGCCCCGCTCGGAGAGGACTAGCATCACGGATCCGATTTCTGACCGGTCGCCGCGCTTGCGGCGTCGTCACCAGGGAGGCCCGATGCCCGGCTCCGTCATCGTCTCGACCGCGCGCACGCCGATCGGCAGGCTCTCGGGCGCCCTCGCCGACTTCACCGCCATGGACCTCGGGGGCGTGGCCATCAAGGCCGCGCTCGACCGCGGCGGCGTCGGCGCCGAGCAGGTGGACTACGTCGTGATGGGCCAGGTGCTCCAGGCCGGCCAGGGCCAGATCACCGCTCGTCAGGCGGCGCTCAAGGCCGGCATCCCCATGACCACACCCGCGCTGACGATCAACAAGGTGTGCCTCTCGGGGATCAACGCGATCTACCTCGCCGACCAGATGATCCAGGCCGGCGACGCCGAGGTCGTGGTCGCCGGCGGCATGGAGTCGATGACCAACGCGCCGTACCTGCTCCCCAAGGCGCGCGGTGGCTACCGGATGGGCCACGGCGAGTTGCAGGACGTGCTCATCCAGGACGGATTGTGGTGCGCGTTCGACGCCGTGCACATGGGCTCGGGCACCGAGCGCTACTGCGGCAGCTTCGGTGGCCTCACCCGTGAGGCCCAGGACGAGGCTGCGGCCAAGAGCCACGAGCGCGCCGCCGACGCGATCAAGGAGGGGCGCTTCACCGACGAGATCGCGCCGGTCGAGATCCCCCAGCGCAAGGGGGACCCGGTGGTGGTGAGCGAGGACGAGGGGGTCCGGCCCGGCACGAGCACGGAGTCGCTCAGCGGCCTCCGGCCCGCGTTCGAGAAGGACGGCACCATCACCGCGGGCAACGCGTCGCAGATCTCCGACGGCGCCGCCGCCCTCATCGTCACGAGCCGGGAGAAGGCCGACGAGCTCGGCCTCACGCCGATCGCCGAGCTCGTGAGCTTCGGCATGGTCGCCGGACCCGACACCTCGTTGCTCACCCAGCCGTCGCGCGCGATCAAGCGGGCGTTGGAGCCGATCGACGGGAAGATCTCCGACATCGACCTCTTCGAGCTCAACGAGGCGTTCGCCGCCGTGGGCCTGGCGTCGATGCGCGACCTCGGGATCTCCGACGAGATCGTCAACGTCAACGGGGGCGCCATCGCGCTCGGGCACCCGATCGGCATGTCGGGAGCGCGCATCGTCCTGACCCTGCTGAACGAGCTGCGCCGCCGCGGCGGGGGCCTCGGTGCGGCTGCGCTGTGCGGCGGCGGGGGCCAGGGCGACGCCGCCATCCTGCGCACGCTGTAGCCGCTGCACCGGCGAGCGAATTGGTTTACGCTTCGCCGGTGGCGTTGACCAGCTCTGCGGAGATCGACCTCGCACCCCTGCGGACGGTGGGGCTCTTCCTCGTCCCTGCGGCCCTTGCGCTGTCCGTCTCGCCCTTCGATCCGGTCCCGCCCTGTCCGCTGCGCACCCTCACGGGGATCCCGTGCCCCCTGTGCGGGTCGACCCGCGGCGTGATCGCTGCGGTCCACGGGGACCTCGGCCGGGCCTTGACCCTCAACCCTGCGTCGATCATCGTGCTCGTGCTCGCCGTGCTCCTCGTGGCCACCTGGCGCGTCGAGCGGGTGCGTATCCCCGTATGGGTGGTCGTCGCCGGGTTCGCCGCTCTCTGGGCCTACCAGCTGTTCAAGTACTCCACCGGCCGCCCGCTCTGATCCAGACCCAACCACGTACCCGACGAAAGGACCACCTGTGAGCCAAGCACCTCCGCCCCCGCCCCCGCCGCCGCCGTCCGGCTTCCCGGCGACACCGGGTGGGGGGACCCCGCCGCCGTCGAACCCGGTCGCGGCCTGGAAGCTCGTCGTGCTCGAGCGCTACGCCAAGTTCGACGGACGATCCGGCCGGCCCGAGTACTGGTGGTACACCCTGGCCGCCGTGATCATCAGCATCGTGCTGAACGTGCTCAGCGGGGTTTCCGACATCTTCACCGTCGTGTCCGCCCTCTACGCGCTGGCCGTGCTCATCCCGGGCTTCGCCGTCGCGATCCGGCGGCTGCACGACACCGACAAGAGTGGGTGGTTCCTCCTGTTCGCGCTCATCCCGTGCGTCGGGCTGATCATCCTGATCGTGTTCCTGGCCACCGAGGGCACCCGCGGTCCCAACCGGTTCGGCGAAGCGGCCACCTGATCGCCCGACGTACCGACGACGCACGCGAGGGGCCGGCGCCGAGCCGGCCCCTCGTCGTCGGGGTTGCCCGCAAGCCGCTCCGCCCGGGTCACGCCGATTTCCCCTAAAGCCGACTTGCAAGGTCGGCTTTAGGCCCCGTAGCGTGGGGGCCCGCCACGGGGCGCCACAGGGCGCCGTACCGGGCACCGACCACGCAGGGAGAGCCGATGTCCGAGAGCTGGGGTTTCGAGACCAAGCAGATCCACGCCGGGGCGTCCGCCGACCCCACGACCGGATCGCGGGCGCTGCCGATCTACCAGACCACGAGCTACGTGTTCCGGGACACCCAGCACGCCGCGGACCTGTTCGGGCTGGCCGAGCTGGGCAACATCTACACGCGCCTGATGAACCCGACCCAGGCCGCGTTCGAGGACCGCATCGCTGCGCTCGAGGGTGGCGTGGGCGCGCTCGCCACCGCGAGCGGACAGGCCGCCGAGACCATCGCGATCATGAACCTCGGTGAGGCGGGCGACCACATCGTCGCCTCGGCGTCGCTCTACGGCGGCACCTACAACCTCCTTCACTACACGCTGCCCAAGATGGGCTGGCAGGTCGACTTCATCGACGACCCCGACGACCTCGACGCCTGGGCCGCGGCGGTCAAGCCCAACACCCGGGCCTTCTACGCCGAGAGCGTGGGCAACCCGAAGAACGACGTCCTCGACTTCGAGGGCGTGTCCGGGGTCGCC
>JBJSXO010000256.1:0-2277 GCA_046086425.1 Actinomycetota bacterium
GGGCTCGCCCGCGACCATGATCGTCATCGAGTCGTAGCCGACGTCGACGATCTTCGCCTCGAAGATCGCCGTGAGCTCCGTCACCTGCCCCCGGGCCTCGGCGGTGGCGCGGACCGTCACCATCATCAACTCGCGCTCGACGCCGTCGGCCGGCGCGACCTCGGTGATCTTGATGACGGGCACGAGCTTGTTGAGCTGCTTCACCACCTGTTCGAGCGGCGCCGACTCGGCGTCGACGACGATGGTCATCCGGCTGAAGCGCTCGTCTTCGGTCGGGCTGACCGCGAGCGAGACGATGTTGAAGCCCCGCCGGGCGAACAGGCCCGAGACGCGCGTGAGCACGCCGAACTTGTTCTCGACGAGCACGCTCAGGATGTGATGTTGCGCAATTGTGTTCACAGGTTGCTCCGCGTTCTGTCGTCGACGCTTGCGTCAGTGGCCCGCAGCCCAGGGGTCGTGCGCCGGGTCGAGGATCACCTCGTCGTTCGACGTGCCGGCGGCGATCATCGGGTACACCTTCTCGCGGAAGTCGGTGCGGAAGTCGATGACGACCGGACGGTCGTCGACCTCGTTGGCCTTCTGGATCGTCGGCTCCACGTCCTCCGGCGTGTCGACGCGGAACGCCACGCACCCCATCGCCTCGGCCCACTTGACGTAGTCGGGCAGGTCGGGCGAGAGGTACACCTCGCTGTAGCGCTCCTCGTAGAACATCTCCTGCCACTGGCGCACCATGCCGAGGTAGGCGTTGTTCAAGATGGCGACCTTCACCGGGATGCGCTCGGCACTCGCGGTGACCAGCTCCTGGGCCGTCATCTGGAAGCAGCCGTCACCGTCCACCGCCCACACCATGCGCTCGGGCTTGCCCACCTTGGCGCCGATCGCGGCCGGGACCGCGAAGCCCATGGTGCCGAGACCACCGGAGTTGACCCAGGTGTACGGGTGATTGAACTTCCACCGCTGCGCCGTCCACATCTGGTGCTGACCCACACCCGAGGCGACGATGGTGTCGTCGGGCGTGTTGTCGCGCAGCGCATCGATGACGTACTGGGGCTTGAGCGGTCCGTCGTCGACCTGCTCGAAGAAGAGCGGGTGCCGCTCCTGCCACTCGCGCAGTTGCGCGAGCCACTCGTCCACGGCCGGCCACGCCTTCTTCGCCTTCTCGGCTCGGACCGCCTTCACCAGCTCCTCGATCACGACCCGGCAGTCACCCACGATGGGCACGTCGGGCCGTCGGACCTTGCCCAGCTCGGCCGGGTCGATGTCGACGTGGATGATCTTGGCGTCGGTCGCGAAGCCCTCGAGCTTGCCCGTGACGCGGTCGTCGAAGCGCGAGCCCAACGCGATGAGCAGGTCGGACTTCTGCATCGCCGTGATCGCCGTGTAGTTGCCGTGCATACCGGGCATGCCCAGACAGCGCGGGTGATCGTCGGGGAACGCGCCACGCGCCATCAGGGTGGTGACCACCGGGAAGTCCGTGACCTCCACGAGCTCCCGCAGCGCCTCCGCCGCGCGCGCCTTGAGGATGCCGCCGCCGACGTAGAGCACAGGCCGACGCGCCTCGCTCATCAGACGGGCAGCGTCCTTGACCTGCTTGGCGTGGCCCTTGACGGTCGGCTTGTACCCGGGGAGGTCCACCGACTCGGGCCACTCCCAGTCCATGAGCTGGTTCGACACGTCCTTGGGCATGTCGACCAGCACCGGGCCCGGCCGACCCGTGGTCGCGACGTGGAACGCCTCGCGGATGATTCGCGGCACGTCCTGCGCATCGGTGACCAGCCAGTTGTGCTTGGTCACTGGCATGGTGATCCCGACGGTGTCGCACTCCTGGAAGGCATCGGTGCCGATCACCGAGTAGGGGACCTGGCCGGTGATCATGACGAGGGGGATCGAGTCCATGTACGCGTCGCACAGTGGCGTGACCACGTTGGTGGCCGCCGGGCCGCTCGTGACCATGGCCACGCCGGGCCGGCCGGTTGCGTGGGCGTAGCCCTCGGCCATGTGGCCTGCACCCTGCTCGTGGCGCACGAGGATGTGGCGGATCGACGACTCGATGAGCGGGTCGTAGACGGGGAGGATGGCCCCGCCCGGGAGGCCGAACATCACCTCGACCTGCTCCTGCTCGAGGCTCTTGATGAGGGCCTGGGCACCGGTCAGCTTCATGGGTTGCTCACTTCGGGTCGTTGGCGGATGGACGGCACGGGGGTGGGGTCGGGCTCGGCCCCGGGGCTGGGCTCCGTGCGCCTCGGACACCGCCCCGTGACGTACGAAGCCCCTCGC
>JBJSXO010000257.1:0-3866 GCA_046086425.1 Actinomycetota bacterium
ACGACACCCTCCTCCCTCACCCCCGGACTGCACAGTGTGGGGGGGGGGGTGTGGAACTACTCCCGCCAAGTGACGGGCAAGGGGGGGGAGTGTGTGGACGCCCACCCGACCTCCCCCCACCCGGGGGTCGATTGCGCACACCTCCGCGATCCGGGCCGCGAGCCGCTCGATGAGGTCGTATCGCTCCGAGCTGACGACCCGGCTGACGGACTCGCAGAGCGCGCCGTAGTCGACGGTGTCGTCGAGGTCGTCGGACGCGCCCGCCGGCGCCAGGTCCACCTCGAGCTCCACGTCGACCTCGAACGGCTGCGGGCGCGTCTTCTCCTCCGGCAGCACGCCGTGGACCCCGAGCTCGCGCAGACCGGTGATGAGGATGCGATCCATGGGACTCCCGTCGCCGGTGCCGTCGGTCAGTCGGTCAGTTGCTCACGCGCGGCCGACGAGACCCTCGTCGACGCTGACCTGCACGATCGCGCGCCCGGCCGCACCGAGCTGGCGGCCCGTGATCTGCTCGACGGCTACGGCCGCCTCGGGCCCGGACGTGAACACCTCGGGGAACGCGTACATGAGGTATCCCGCGAGAACGCCGAGCAGCCGCTCACCGAACTCCTCGTGGTGCACGAGCACTCGCTCTTCCGGGTCGCTCATCCACGCGGCGAGCAGCGAGTAGGTCTGGCGCAGCTGGGCCGGCCAGGTCTCGCGCCGCCCGAGTGGGACGTGCTCGTAGCGGATCCCCGCCTCGCCGTACGCGTGGAGGTTGTGCGGCGAGTCGAGCAGCGAGAGCACGCGGGTGAAGCCGCTGCCCGACAGCCAGATGAGCTCCTCCTGACGGCGGACCTTGCGGTGGTTGCGCGAGAAGCCGCCGGGGCGCTCGGACGCAGCGAGACGGTCCTTGATGACCCAGGTGAAGCCGCGGGGCTCGAGTCCCTGGGCCCAGCGTCCCCTCACGCCGCCTCCAGCGCATCGATACGGCAGCACAGGTCGATCGCGCGGGCCGCCGCCGCGGCGTCGTGCACCCGGATCACCCGGGCCCCGCACTCCGTGGCCCACACGGTGGTGGCGAGGGTGCCGTCGTCGCGCCGGTCCGCCGGGGGCTCACCGGCCTCACCGGCCTCACCGGTGAGGACCTCGCCGATGAACCGCTTGCGGCTGGTGCCCACGACCACCGGGAACCCGACCCGGGCGACGAGGTCGTCGAGATGGGCGAGCAGCACGAGGTTGTGGGTGCGGGTCTTGCCGAACCCGATGCCCGGGTCGAGTGCGATCGCGGCCTCGGGCACCCCGGCGCGCCGTGCCACCGCCGCGCGGTCGACGAGGAACCCGGCCACCTCGGCCACGACGTCGTCGTAACGGGGATCGTCCTGCATCGTGCGGGGCTCCCCGAGCATGTGCATCAGCACGACGCCGGCGCCCCGCTCGGCCACCAGTGGGAGCAGTCCGGCGTCGAAGCGGCCCGCCGAGACGTCGTTGACGATGCGGGCGCCGGCGTCGAGTGCTGCGGCCGCGACGACGGCCTTGGTGGTGTCGACGCTGATCGGGACCCCGGCCGCGCCCGCGAGGCGCGCCACCACCGGCTCGATCCGGGCGCGCTCCTCGTCGGCGTCCACGGGGTCGGCGCCCGGGCGGGTCGACTCGCCGCCCACGTCGAGGACCGTCGCTCCTGCGGCCACCAGCGCGAGGCCGTGATCGACCGCAGCGTCGGGGTCGAGCCAGCGGCCGCCGTCGGAGAACGAGTCGGGGGTCACGTTGACCACGCCCATCACCGCCGGGCGGGTGCCGGCGACCTCGTCCCAGGAGAACATGACCGAAGCGTATCGGCACCGGTGGAATCCCGGGGGCGCCCCGCGGTGCACCCGAGCGCCCGTCGGCGCTGCGTTCGCGACAGCGTCAGAGCCGGTTGCCCGGGTGGGTGATGAGGCTCATGGCCTCGGCCCGCGTGGCCGGATTGGTCTTGAACAGGCCCCGGACCGCCGACGTGACGGTGAGGGAGCCGGGCTTTTTCACCCCGCGCATCGACATGCAGAGATGCTCGGCCTCGATGACCACGAACACGCCCCGGGGCGTCAGGACGTCCTGGAGCGCGTCGGCCACCTGGCTGGTGAGGCGCTCCTGCACCTGCGGGCGGCGGGCGTACCCGTCGACGAGGCGGGCGAGCTTGGACAGCCCGGTGATCCGGCCGTCGTGACCGGGGATGTACGCCACGTGCGCCCGTCCCGTGAACGGCACGAAGTGGTGCTCGCACAGGCTGGCGAGCGGGATGTCTCGCACCATCACCATCTCGTCGTGCTCGGCCTCGAAGGTGACGGTCAGGTGGCGCGACGGGTCGTCGTGCAGGCCGCTGACGATCTCCTCGTACATGTCGGCGATGCGCTCGGGGGTACGCAGCAGACCGTCGCGGTCGGGATCCTCCCCGATCGCGACGAGGATCTCGCGCACGGCTCGCTCGATGCGCGGCTTGTCGATCGCCGAACCGGTGCCGGTTGCCGCGTCCACGGTGTCTCGGTCTCGGGTGTCTCGCTCGTCGGTGCCCATCCGGGCCCACACGCTAGCCGTCACCCTGCGTCGGGCGGTCGGCGTCGGGGGGTCTGCGCAGGGGGATCGTCAGCCTCTCGCCGGGCCGAGGTACTCATGGATCCCGGGGAGGTTCCGGTACCGCTCGTCGACGTCGAGGCCGTAACCGATCACGAATGCGGGCGGGATGGTGAAGCCCACGTACTTCAGCGCCAGCTCGGTGCGCTGGAGGCCGTCCTTCACGAGCAGGGCGCACGTCTCGACCGAGCGGGGCGATCGTGCCGCCAGGGTGCGCTGGAGGTACGCCAGGGTGAGGCCCGAGTCGACGATGTCCTCGACGATGAGGACGTCCCGATCGCTCAGGTCGATCTCGAGGTCCTTCAGGATCCGGACGACTCCGCTGGTGCTCGTGGCCGAGCCGTAGGACGACACCGCCATGAAGTCGAACTCGACGGGGAGTGCAACCGCACGGGCGAGGTCGGCCATGAAGAGGAAGGCGCCCTTGAGCACCCCGACGAAGATCGGCGGTCGATCGGCGTAGTCCGCGGTGATCCGCGCGCCGAGTTCGGCGATCCTCGCCCGGAGATCCGACTCGCTGACGACGACGGGTCCGACATGCTGGTCCATCAGGGCCGGACGCTAGCCCGCTCGAGGTACAGCAACCCGCTTCGACGGCCGACGCGATGGCCTCCGGAGATCTCCGTGGCCCGGATGTCGCCGCGGGCGACGGCGAGCACCCGCTCGACGTCGGCGAACGACGGAGGGGGCGACCCGACCCACTGGCGCACGGCGCGGCGCGCGAGCGGAACCGGGAGGCGGGCGAGCACGTCGGCCCGGCTCGGCGGCGACGCGTCGGGTCCGGCGTCGCTCGGCCAGGCCGCGCGCGCGAGGTCGTCGAGGTACTCGCTCTCGGACCGCAGCACCTCGGCCTGGCGCGCGAGCACCGGGACGAGGTCGCGGCCCGCCAGCGCCGACAGGCGGGGCAGCACGTCGTGGCGGACGGCGACGCGGCGAAACGCGGGGTCGTCGTTCATCGGGTCGCGTAGCGGCACCTCGCCCACCGTGGCGCACACCGCCTCGCAGTCGGCGCGCCGCAGGCCGAGCAGCGGCCGCACCACCGTGCCGCTGCGGACCGCCATGGCCCCGAGACCGGTCGCCGCGCTTCCGCGCAGGAGGTTCAGCATCACGGTCTCGGCCTGGTTGTCGGCCGTGTGGCCCACGAGCACCGTCGCGGCGCCCAACGCGCGACGGGCCACCTCCAGCGCGTCGTACCGCGCGACGCGCGCCCGGGCCTCGAGGTTGGGGCCGAGCCCGACCTCGACCCGCACGGCGTGGGCGCGCGCACCGAGGCGCGC
>JBJSXO010000258.1:0-12110 GCA_046086425.1 Actinomycetota bacterium
CGCGGCCTCGTCGACGAACGTGGGGTTCGCGAAGCACCGGTTCGGGCGGTCCCAGCGCGAGCCCTTCCGGGTGAAGAGCGAGAACGCGTCGGTCATCATGGCGCCGCTCGACCAGCTGATGGTCTCCTGACCGATGCAGGCCAGGCCCACCCGGTCGCAGGCAGCGGCGAACCGCTCGGCGCTCATGCCGGGGTCGCGGAACGACTGCGGGTGGGGCAGGCGACCCTTGGCCACGAGCGCCGCCCGGGTCCGGGCCGACCGGCGTCGGGCCCGCTCGAGGTCGCGGGCGTAGGCGGCGAGATTGGAGTGGTGGAAGAACCCGACCCCGTCGGCGGTGAGCTTCGTGGCGAGCTGCTCCAGGTAGCGTTCGAGGACCGTTGCGTCGGCGTGGACCAGGGAGTCCATGCTGAAGACGAGGTCGACGGAGTCGTCGGCCACCATCGCCAGCGACGTCCCGTCGTTGACGTGGTACTCGAGGTGCGTCGCTCCGGCGAACCGCTCCCGGCAGTGCTCGATGCACCGTGGCGCGAGGTCGACGAGGACCAGGCGCTCGGCGAGGTGCGCGAGGTACTGGGTCCAGCGCCCGAACCCCGGTGCGATCTCGAGGACGGTGGGAGCCGGGACGAAGGCCTGGACCCGGGGTTGGACCACCGCCAGCCACATCGCGTGGGTGTCGCCCCACCACTGCGACCACTCGTCCCCGGCGTCGAGCCACTCGTAGTCCTCGGACCACGTCTGGCGATTCCACGGGACTGAGTTGACTTCCACTCCCGAACTGTACCCGACGGACGTTTCGTCACTTCGGGGCCGACGATCGCGCGATGGCGCCGAGGTCACCGTGCGGACGGTGTGGCGGTCCGGCGGCGACCGAGCGCGACCACGCCGAGGCCTGTGGCGAGCAGTGCGCTCAGGCCCAGCACCCCGGTGGCGCCGAGCGGCACCTCGGTGCCCACCGACTCGAAGCACAGCGAGCCGAAGAACGGCTTTCCGGAGACCCACCCGGCGTACCCGGTGTCGGTCGACCGTCCGTCGGTGCTCAGCACTTCGAGGTGGGGCTGCAGGCAGACCCGGCGACCGACGTACTCGGTGCCGAGGTCCAGGTCCCGGGTGAACGTGGTGCCCGACAGGCCGGTGACACCGAACCGGCACCGTCCCGGTGGGATCCGGCCCGTGAAGGGGTCGCCGCCCACGCACACGTTCACCACGTCGAGGGTCCGGCCCGATCCGGTCACGTCGAGGGTCATCGCGATCCGCTCGGTGCCGTCACCCTGGAGGGTCCGGGTGAAGGTCGCGGTCCCGATGGTCTCGCCCGTGTTGCCGATCCGGATCGGAACCGTGGTGGCGGCCAGCGCCGGGGCGGCGAGCAGCACCACCCCGGCGAGGGTGGCCACCAGCGCCATGAGCCTGCGGACGCCTGCTCGTCGGGTCATGCCGGTCCTCCTACCTCGTTCCCGGTGCGCGCCGACCGGTGCGGTCGGGCGAGGGCAGGCTCGTGGCTGCGGGCGACGGCTCGGTGGCGGTCCGGTGACGACCGGGTGACGACGACGGATCCGGTGCCGGAGCACCGCCCGGGGTCACTCGTAGCGCAGCGCCTCGACCGGATCGAGGTTGGCGGCCCGGCGGGCGGGGAGCCGCCCTGCGAGCATGCCGATGAGCGTCGTGACGGCGATGACCGCCACGGCGATCGTGGGCGGCACGCTCACGATGTTGCGGTCGGTGATCCCGCTGTCGGCGAGCTGCTGGTTGAGGATGCTGTTCAGGAGGACCGCGACCCCGAACGACAGGATCACGCCCACGACCCCGCCCATGAAGCCGAGGACACCGGCCTCCACGGTGAAGAGCCGCCGGATCGTCTTCTTCGTGGCGCCGATCGCCCGCATGATGCCGATCTCACGGGTCCGCTCGAGTGTGGCCATCACCATCGTGTTGATCACGCCGATCGCGGCGACGAGCAGTGCGATCGCACCGATGCCCCCGAGCACGAGCCCGATGATCGTGAACGCCTGGGTCTGGGCGTCGATCTCCTCCTGGCCCGCGGCGGCGCCGTACCCGAGTCGCTCCACGCCCCGTGCGACCTTGGTGACGGCGTCGGTGCTCCGGGCGCTGAGGTAGACCGCCCCGTACCCGTTGCGGTCGAACTCGCTCTGCCGGATGCAGACCGGCCGGGTATTCGGGCCACCACCCTCGCACCGCTCGAACACCGGGGCGACGCTCTTGCCGAAGGCCAGGGTCATGTCGATGCCGTTGTCCTCGCCGAGCATCACGCCCCGCACGGTCGCCGTCTGCTCGCGCGCCGAGTCGCCGAAGTCCTTGCGGGGGATCAGCGTCACGGTCCTGCCGACGAGCTGCTGGGGGTTGTCGGCGTACCCGAGGTCGCCCGCGACGGATCGTGAGACGAGGATCCCCCCGCTGTCGTCGCCCGCCTCGAGCCCGCGCCCGGCGAGGATCTCCCGGCGCACGGTCCCGTTCGGCGCATAGGCGATGAGGGGCGTGTTCGTCACGCTCGCCTCGCGGGACCCGGCCCGCACCGACTCGAAGTAGCTGGCACCGAGGATCCCGGTCACCGAGTCGACCCCGGCGATGCCGCTCATGGCCCGCACGGTCTCGTCGTCGATGCGCTTGCCGCTCCCGTCGGCCCAGGTCTGCCAGCGGGCCTCGCCGTAGTCGAGGTCGAGTTGGGGCGTCGCGATCACCCGGCGGTCCTCGCCGGTCTTCTCGAACGACGACGTGAGGAAGCCCTGGGCGCTCGTGACCAGTGAGAGCATCACGGTCACGCTCAGGGCGCCGATCACGATGGCGAAGATCGTGAGGCTCGTGCGCAGCTTCTGGCGGCTCAGGTTGCGCCAGCCGGTACGGAACTGGTCGCCGAGCTTCACGCGTGCCCCCTCGTCTCGGTGATGGTCCCGTCCTTGATGGTGAGCACGCGGCGGGCCCGGGCGGCGACCGACTGATCGTGGGTGATGATGATGAGGGTGATGCCCTCGGCGTTGAGGCGCTCGAGCTCCGCCATCACCTCGGCACCGCGGTGGGAGTCGAGGTTCCCGGTCGGCTCGTCGGCGATGATCAGCTCCGGGTTGTTCACGAGTGCGCGGGCGATGGCCACCCGCTGGCGCTGTCCGCCCGAGAGCTGGGTCGGCCGGTGCCCGGCCCGATCGGCGAGTCCCACCCGCTCGAGCGCCCGCAGTCCTTTGGCCCGGCGGGTGCGCTTCTTGCCGACCCCGCCGATCACGAGGGGCGAGATCACGTTCTCGAGCGCCGTCTCGTGGGCCTGGAGGTTGAACGACTGGAAGACGAAGCCGATGTGCTTGTTGCGGTAGGCCGAGAGGTCGGCGTCCTTGGCCCGGGCGAGGTCGACCCCGTCCACGACCACGCTCCCCGAGTCGGGTTGGTCGAGACCACCGATCACGTTGGCCAGGGTCGACTTCCCCGAGCCCGACGGCCCGCAGATGGCGATGAAGTCACCCTGCTCGACCGTGAGCGACACGTGGTCGAGCGCCTTCACCTGCTCGTCGCCGACCGTGTAGGTCTTGCACAGCGCGGTGCACTGCACGAACGCCATCGTGCCCCCCCCGACGGCGGCCCCGCGCCGCCTCACCGGGGACCTTATTCCATCCCGGTGGGCGAGGCGCTATTCCCGGTCCGAGCCATCGGTGTCGCCCGTCGCCGCGGCAGCCAGGAACGGCTCGACCGCGGCGAGGAACGCGTCCGGCATCTCGGCGAAGGCCTGGTGCCCGCACGCGAGGGCGACGACCGATGCGCCCGGTAGGGCGTGCCGGGCCCGGCGGCCGTCGATCGGCCACGGGAGGACCGAGTCGCGCCGGCCCCAGACGAGCAGGGTCGGGACCGCGACGCCACGGGCCGCCGGCCGGGCGTCGTGGTCGGCGTGGGCGAACGACCGCCACAGCGAGGCGAACACCCGCACCCGGGCCGGGTCGCCGGCCGCCTCGGCCGCGCGGGATCGCAGCGCGGCGACGAGCTCGTTGTCGCGCCGGAGGTACAGGCGGGGGAGGATCCGCAGCATCGGGCGGGCGAGGCGGCGTGAGCCGATGAGCCGGCACACGGCGACCGTCCCCGGCCACCGGGGGGTGAACCCACCCGGATCGACCAGGACGAGCGCACGCACCAGGTCCGGGTTGGTCGCAGCGACGCGGATCGCGGCGAAGCCGCCCACTGAGTTGCCGACGAGCACGAACGGACCCGCCCCGATGCCCCGGAGCACTCGGGGGAGGAGTGCGGCGTAGTCGAGGGCCGTGGGCTCGCCGTCGGGCGCGCTGGCACCCCAACCGGGCCAGTCGACCGCGTGCACGGTGTGGTGCTCGGCCAGGCGTCCGGCGACCGCGGCGAAGTAGCGGTGGTCGCCGCCGTTGCCGTGCAGGAGCACGAGGGGCGACCCGGTCCCGGGGGCGCCGGAGGTGCCGGAGGTGTGGACCGCCACGCCGTCGATGATCCGGGTCACGTCGGCCATCGCCCGACCCTACGCGGGTAGCCGGGGTCACTGCGCTCCGGTCATGTCGGCAGGCAGGACTCCACGAACCGGGTGACCGGCGGGGTGATGAGGGTCTCGTCCGGTGCGCCGAGTTGGCTGCTGATCTGGTTGTGGTCGTAGGGGTTCGCGACCACGAGCTCGGCCGAGCCGCCGCGACGGTCGATGAGACCCACGAAGTCCCGGGCCTCCGCCACCCGCCGGGGCCCGCCCCGGGTCCCGATCAGGAACCGGGCGTCGGGCGCCCCGTTCCGCTCGACCTGCACGGTGGGTGACGCTGCTGCGAGCACGGCGGGATCGGTTCCGAACGCGTTGGCGATCAGCGCTCGGGCCGGGGCGGTGGCGAGGTCGAAGGAGAAGTCGAGCGCCACGACGCAGGCCAGACCTCTGGGGTCGGCACCGGCGTCGGTGAGCAGGGCCGGATCGGTCCCGACGATCGCCACGAGGTGGGCCCCCGCCGAATGGCCGACCATCGTCAGCCGGGTCGGGTCGAGGCCCACCGAACGGCCCCGGCGCTGCACCCACGCCACTGCGTCGGCGACGTCCTCGCCGTGGTCGGGCCAGGCAACGTCGGCCCCCGGGGTCGACAACCGGTAGTTGACGGCCACCAGCGCAGCGCCGAGCGACCCGGCCCACTCCGCCTTCCGCTGCACGGTCCCGGCGGTCTTGTCGCCCCGGCGCCATCCCCCGCCGTGGACCCACATCACCACTGGGGCCGGCCCGCAGCCCTCCGGCAGGTAGACGTCGAGGCTGGTCCGCCCGGGGTCGACGCCAGGGCGCCGGGTGTACGTGTAGGTGGTCGGCCCGCTGGGCTCGGGTCGGCATCGGGCCGCCGGGGTGACCGGTGTGACCGACTCACCCGACGACCCGGTGCAACCCGTGGCGGCGAACACCGTCGCGAGGAAGACGGTGATGCCCACGTGGGGGAGTCTGCGCAGCATGTCGATGTCAACGCTGCGAACGGTGAGGCGCGTGCATGGTCATCGTGAGGATTCGATGAGGTCCCGACGCGCGGTGCGTCGCGGCTCCTCCGCGACCGACCCGGATCGGCGGGTTGATCTTCACCACGTCGATCCGGAGGTCGATCTGGGCCGCGTTCGAGTCCGGGTCGTCGGGCCGGGTGACGACCACGTACGGCAAGGCCTCTTGGCGACCACCTTGCTTCAGCTTGAACTCGGTGCCGGCGAAGCGGCAGTGCCCGGCTCCCTTGTCGAGGGCCCACGTGCGTGATGTCCCGGGCTCCACCGAGGTACGCGACGCCCCGGGGACGTTCGTGAGGTCGACCACGACCGCCTGCTGGCTCGTGGCGGGCACGTCGACGCGCGGTCGGATCTCCCGGTGGTCGAACCGGGTGGGGCAACTCCCGTTCCCCCGACGACGAGCGCCACCCCGAGCATTCCGAATGCCGCTGCCGTGAACCCGGCTTCGGCCAACCGGCGTCGGCCCCGCGCTCCTCCGTCCACGGCCCGATCGTACGGCGCTCGACGTACCCGGAGGCGCTCAGGGGTGCGGGTCCATCGGTTGCTCCGAAGTCGTCACCCGGGATGACAGGTGGTTGATTACTCAACTATTGAGCACTCTAGCAGAGGTTGTTGAGGGGTCAAGTAATTTCTCTTAGGATCGGCCCATGGCGCCCCGGTGGCTGGACGACGACGAGAAGCGGGCCTGGATCGGCTGGGTGTTCGCCACCCGCCTGTTCTGGGAGGAGGTCGAGCGCGACCTGGCCCACGACGCCGACATGCCGTTCGGCTACTACGACATCCTCGTGATGCTCTCGGAGTCCCCCGACCGCCGCCGGCGGATGAGCGACCTCGCCGACTGCACCCAGTCGTCGCGCAGCCGGCTGTCCCACGCGGTGAGCCGGCTCGAGGAGCTGGGCTGGGTCCGGCGGGAGTCCTGCCCCGAGGACCGCCGGGGCCAAGTCGCCGTGCTCACCGACCAGGGGCTCGCGGCCCTCGTGGCCGCAGCACCGCACCACGTGGAGAGCGTGCGGACCCACCTGTTCGACGTCCTCACCCCCGAGCAGGTCGCCGCGCTCGACGACATCACCCAGACCCTGCTCGACCACCTCCTCCCCCTGGTCGCGGCCCGCGGCGACGGTCGCACCGAGCACTTCGCCCGGGTCCGCCAGACCCACGCCCCGACCCCGGCCCGTACCCCGGCCCGGACCCGTGCCCCCCGCTGAGCACGGCGCGGCCTCCGGGTCGCGCCCCTCCCCCCGACGCACGGGCAACGTCCTCGTGGTCGCGACCGTGTCGGCCGCCTTCGCCCTGAGCGCGTGCAGCGCGGCGTCGTCCGAGGGAGCCCGCAGCGATCGCCGCGGTCCCGCACCGGTGCGCACCGCCCCGGACCCGGTTCCGACCACGGCGACGGCCGGGACGACGACCCCGGTGGCCGAGGCGTTCCGGTTCTCGGCGCCCGCCCTCGGCGGCGGCCGGGTCGAGGGGCGGGACTTCGCCGCCACCGGCGTCGCCCTGTGGTTCTGGGCCCCCGGCTGACTCACCTGCAACCGGGAAGCACCCGGGGTCGCGCAGGTGGCGCGGCAGTATCGAGGTCGGGTCCCCGTGGTCGGCATGGCCGGAAACGGCGCGACCACGTCGATGCAGGACTTCGTGGACCGTCACGGCCTCGACGGCATCCCCCACACCGTCGACACCGACGGCAGCCTTTGGGCCGAGTTCGGCGTGCGGGGTCAGCCGGCCTGGGTCTTCCTCGACCGGCAGGGCCGGTCGACGGTGGTGTTCGGCGAGCTGAACGGCGACGACCTCCGGCGCCGGCTCGACGCGCTCGCCACCGCCTGAGCGCGCACCCCGCGGCGATCCGCCGCGATACGCGAGGACCGGCGCGTCAGCCCGCGGCTGCGGAGGTGGCGCGGGCCGCGTCGCACATGCCGATGATGGTGGTGACGGCGACGGCCACGGCCTCGTCGGTGGTCACGCTCCCGACGTCGCGCGCGGTGGCGAGCACGCAGATGTCCATCACCGTGAGGGTGAGCACCGCCCGCTGGGTCACCGGCTCGATCCCGGCGAAGGGGGGCTGGTTCCCCCACCGCTCCACGAGCACGTCGAGCACGTGGCCGCTCTTCGATCGCAGCTCCGGCGGCAGCATGTCCATGACCGCCATCAGCGTCCACCGGCGGTACGCGGCGGGCAGGGCCACGAACACCTGCAAGGCCAGGGCGAGCCGCTCGGCCGGGGACGCCGTGCCCAGGTTGGCCAGGCCGGTGTCGACGTTGCGCAGGTGGTCCACGATGCGGCCCTCGAACAGGTCGTCGTAGAGCGACTGCACGTCGGCGAAGTAGTGGTACATCAGGCGCTTGCTGACCCCGGCCTCCGTGGCCACCGCGGCCAGGGTCAGCCCGCCGGGGGGCGCCTGCACGAAGACGCGGGCGGCAGCCTCGAGCAGCTGCGCCCGCCGGCGGTCGTCGCCTCGGTGCGATCGGTCCCCCGTCTCGGAGTCGTGCGCCCCGCCGTCGGTCATCGGACCCAATTCTCCTCGGCCGGCCCGGCCCCGGGAGGGAGCCTCGTCGTGTTGCACTCCCGCGTGCAATATTGCACAACGGAGTGCAATACTGCCCCGGCGTCGAACCGAGCCGAGCCGCGACCCCGTCGGAGGAACCCCATGAAGCCCCACGCCACGGTGCGTCGGACCGGGTCTGCGGCGCTGGCCGGCCTGCTGCTCGCCACCGGACTGGTGACGGCCTCGGGCGGGGGCACGGCGACGGCGGCGGTGCCGACGTGGTCCGCACCCCTGGACCTCTCGGCCGTCGGGGCCAACGCCTCGGATCCCCAGGTGGCCGTGTCGGCCGACGGCACCAAGGCAACCGCGGTGTGGGCGCGCCTCGACAGTGGCAAGACCATCATCCAGTCGGCCAGCGCCACCATCAGCGGCAACTCCGCCACCTGGTCCGGCGTCACCGACCTCTCCGCGCCCGGACAGAACGCCGACCAAGCACAGATCGCGTTGACCGGTGACGGCAGGACGGCCACCGCGATCTGGCGCCGCTTCGACGGCAGCAAGACCATCATCCAGACCGCGAGCGCCGCCATCACCGGCAACACCGCCGACTGGTCCACCGTCACCGACCTCTCTGCGCCCGGCCAGAACGCCCGCTTCCCCAAGGTCGCGATGGCGGCCAACGCCACGTTGGCCACCGCAGTGTGGTCGCGCTACGACGTATCGTCGTTCGAGATCATCCAGAGCGCCAGCGCCACGATCAGCGGCAAGGCCGCGTCATGGTCGGCCGTCGCCGACGTGTCCGCTGGCGGCGGGTACGCCCAGATTCCCGAAGTGGCCGTATCGGCCAACGGCACGCGCGCGACTGCCACCTGGTACCGGGCCCCCAACAGCGGGAATTACGTGGCCCAGACCGCCAGCGCGACCATCAGCGGCAACACTGCCGACTGGTCGGCCGTCACGACCCTCGCCGCCACCGACCGCAACTCCTATGACACGCAGATCCGCGTGTCGGCCGACGGATCCAGAGCCACCGCGCTCTGGTACTACAACGTCGGCGGCACCACGTGGGTCGTACAGGCGGCCAGCGCCACCGTCGTCGGCAAGGACGCCTCCTGGTCCGGCACCACCACCATCTCGGGAACCGAGACGGCGTCGCCGCAACTGGCGCTCTCGTCCGACGGAACGATCGCCGTCGCGATCTGGAGGCGCTTGGGCGCCACGGAGAGCGCCACCGCAGTGATCAGCGGCGCGTCCGCGAGCTGGTCGTCACCGATCGTCGTCGGCGGCAGCTGGAACGGGCCGCGGGTGGCGCTGTCGGGGGACGGCACGAAGGCCGTGGTGATCGGCGACGTCGGTTTCGACCAGGTCATCCAAACCGCCGCAGGTGCGATCAGCGGTGGCACCGCGACGTGGTCCACGCCCGAAGCCCTGTCCGCCACGGGCGGGAATCCCAACACCCCTCAGGTGGCCATGTCGTCCAACGGGGCGACCACGGTCGCGGTCTGGGCGCGCTCGAACGGCTCGAACCGCATCATCCAGTCGGCGACGCGGGCCACGCCGCCGCGGTGCACAGTGGCGCCGACGAGCCCGCAGGTGAGCGCCGGGCCGGACGGAGCCACGTTGTCGTTCACCGCAGTGCCCAGCGGCTGCGAGGCCGACCAGTTCCAGGTGCGGTGCATGCCGCTCGGCGTAGCCTTCAACACCGGTCCGAACGCCGACGTTCGCTACGCGACCACCCCGACCCTGCCCGTGTTGGTGGGACGGCTCACGTCGGGCCGGACCTACCACTGCATGGTGCGCGAGCAGGTCACCGGAGCCAGCCCCTACGAAGGCCCGCTCTCGGCCTGGTCGAACGACATCGCCGTCTCGTACACCACCCCCGCGGCACCCACGTCGGCGAGTGCCGAACGGGTCGCGTCACAGACGGTGCGGGTGTCGTTCACCCCGCCGAGCGACGGTGGTGCGACGATCACCGACTACGACGCCCAGTACTCCACCAGCCCGACGTTCGCCTCGGGCGTCACCTTCTCCGAGAGCGGCACCACCACCGGCTCGTCGATCGACATCTCCGGTCTCACCAACGGCACCACCTACTACTTCCGGGTGCGCGCCTCCAACCTCGCGGGCAACGGACCGTGGTCGGCGATCACCAACGGGGCCAAGCCCTACACCACGCCCGGCACCCCCACCAAGGTCGCCGCGCAGCGGCTCACCGGACCGACCTCCCAGCAGACCGTCCGGGTGTCCTTCACCGCGCCGGGCACCGGGGGCTCGGCGATCACCGACTACGACGTGCAGTACTCGCCCGACCCGACCTTCGCGACCGGGGTCGTGTTCTTCGAGGGTGGTACCACCACCGGCTCGTCGGTCGACGTCACCGGCCTCACCAACGGCACCACCTACTACTTCCAGGTCCGCGCCTCGAACCTCGCGGGTGACGGACCGTGGTCGGCGACCAGCAACGGAGTGAAGCCCTAGGGACTCCCCCGGTCCACACCTCGGGCCGCGGTCGCAGCGCGACGGGCGCCGGGCCCGCCTCCTCCCTTAGTCTCCTGGGCCCTGGTCCACTCCGGAACGTCCGCGGGTGCACCTACGCCACGAGGAGCTCCGACCCACCGTGCACCCCTCCCGCCGATTCCCGCGTGTGCACCCGCTCCTCGTGCTGCTGGTCGCGACGACTGCGGTGCTCGGCGCGACGCTGGTGGCGACCACCGAGCGGTCCGCCGCGGTGGACCCGTGCACCGCGGTGTCGGGCACGCTCACCGGCTCGACCTGCACGGTGACCTACACCACCGCCGGGGGCAAGACGCGCCAGTTCACCGTGCCGGACGGGGTGAGCACGATCACGGTCACCGCGACCGGTGGCACCGGAGCCGGGACGTCGGCCTACTCGCTGCCGGTGAGCGGAGGGAAGGGCAACGTGATCGTCGCCACGCTCGCGGTGAGCCCTTCCGACCTCGTCGACATCACCCTGCAGGACATCGCCGCGCCCAGCGCGTGCTTCGACAGCTCACCCACCGGTCCCGGGGGCGGCGCGGCCAAGGTGGCCTCCGGGGCCAACCTCCTGGTCGCGGCCGGGGGAGGCAGCGCGGGCTGCTCGATCAACCTGGTCGGCGCGTACTCCGGCGGTGCGGGCGGCGACGCGGCCAAGACCACCGACGCAGCCGGTGCGTCCGGAGCACCGGGCCAGTACTCCGACACGCAGGTCTTCGGCGGGGCCGGGGGCACGCTGGCCTCCGGCGGCGCGGGCGGCACCGGTCTGGCCTCCGGCGGCACCGGCGGCAACCTGTTCGGTGGGGGTGGGGGCAACACCGCGTCCACGGGCGGCTTCGGGGGCTCGGGCGCGAACGGCGGCGGTGGGGGCGGCAGCGGCAACTTCGTCAACGCCGGCGGTGGTGGTGGGGGCGGCATGTCGGCCAACACCGGGTTCACGATCACCTCGGAGACCCTGACCGACACCGGGGTCACCGCGTCGTCGGTCACGATCAGCTTCACCGTGCCGACCGTCACGACGACCACGTCCGCGCCGACCACCACCACCACGATGGGCGGGGACGGCGCGCGCGCGTACCTCTCCCACACCAGCGCGACCTGCGCGTCGATCTTCCTGGCGGCGTCGCCGTCGGACACGCTCAGCCGCGCGGCGTACTCCACCCGGTCGGGGACGATCTCCCAGATCGCACCGGGCGTGATCTACTACTGGGCCGAGGTCACCCTGACCGGGAGCCCGGCCACCGCGGTGACCCAGTCCACGAACCCGTCGTGGCCCTCCTTGCTCACGCAGGCCGCGGGCAGCCAGCTCCTCACCACCTCGTGCGCCACCGTGAAGCGCGCGGCGGTCACCACCAGCGGCGACACCACCACGATCACGGGTACCGCGCGTGGCACCTACTACCTCGCAATGAAGTACCGGCTCGGTGGGCTGGTGGGCGCGCCGGCGCCCGGCGGGCCCGTCGACTACACGTTCACGTCCGGACTCGGCGCACGCCCGGTCACCCTCACCCTCGTGAAGAAGCGGTAGCGACGCGATCGGTCACGGGTCGAGCCGGTCCCGCAGCTCCCGCTTGAGGATCTTGTTCATGGCGTTTCGGGGCATCGCCTCGACGAGGTGCCACTCCTCGGGCACCTTGTAGGCAGCGAGCTCGGCCCGGCACCGGTCGGCGAGCTC
>JBJSXO010000259.1:0-24056 GCA_046086425.1 Actinomycetota bacterium
GTGAGGTCGAGTCCCTCGGGGACCGTGCCCGTGGAGGTCGCGACCAGCTCCTCGACCGTGTCGAAGTGGTGCGCGGTGATTGTCGGCCAGGGCCCCTTGGCCTTGATGACCCCGAGGAGGCGCTCCCACTGGTCGTCGGAGTACACGCCCTCCACCACCCGCGGTGGGGCCACCGGTCGCAGCACCCCCGGCTCCCGTTGCGGTCCCCGCTCGTCCTGCACGGCCACGTACGCTCCCGTCCGCTCGGGCCCGGGGCCACACCCTGTCGGTGGTGCCCCGGCGCCGAAGTCCTCGCGCAGAATATAACGGCGTTATGATCATCGTCCACGACCGGGTCGTCGACCCGGGGACAAGGAGTTCACGGTGAGGCGAGCTCGGATTGGTGCGGTCCTGGCGATCATGGCGCTGGTCTGCGGGGTGCTGGCGGTGCCGGCGACTGCGCAGAGCGGGAGCGGTGGCTCGAAGGAGGCCCTGACGGCCTCGGACGTCGGGGTGTCACCGACCGAGATCCGAATCGGCGTCATCGCCGACACTGGTTCTTCGGTCGCGCCGGGCCTGTTCCAAGGCTCGGTGGACGGCGTCAAGGCCTGGGCCAAGTGGATGAACGCGAAGAACGGCGGGCTCGCCGGGCGCAAGATCGTGGTCGACACCTACGACTCGGGGCTCGACCAGGGCGATACTCGCAACGCCATCATCGCGGCGTGCGAGAAGGACTTCGCCGTGGTGGGGACGTCGGCGATCTTCGTCAACAACACCGACGACCTGATCGGCTGCAAGGACGCCAAGGGAGCGGCCACCGGAGTGCCGGACTTCCCCGTGCTCACCACCGAGACTGCGCACCAGTGCTCGCCGGTGTCGTACCCGATCAACCCCCCGATCCTGGACTGCGCGACGGCCAAGCAGAACCCCCAGACCTATCGCGGCAGCCTCAACGCCACGAACTACCTCCTGAAGCGGTTCGGGAAGAACGCGCTCCACGGCCTGTACGTCTACCCGGCCGACCTCAAGGCTTCGAAGGACTCCTGGGTGCCCCAGTACCAGGCGTACCAGGACTCGGGAATCGAGGAAGAGGCGTCGTTCGACGTGTCGGCGGTCGCTCCGCAGTCGGCCTTCACCCCGCTGGTGCAGGCGATCAAGGACGACAACTCGACCTACGCCACCCAGGGGGGACCGGCGAGCGTCATGATCTCGCTGATGAAGGAGGCGAAGCTCCAGGGCGTCACCTCGGTGAAGGCGTGGTTCTGTGCGCTGCAGTGCTACGACAAGACGATCCAGAGCGCTCCCGAGACCGAGGGGCTCTTCGTGGGCCTGCTGTTCCTGCCCTTCGACGAAGCCAAGAGCAACCCGATGCTGGCCACGTTCCTCAAGTACGTAGGGGCCGCGAAGGCCGACGGCTTCGCCGCCCAGGCCTGGGCGTCGGCGGTGCTCTTCGGTGAGTCGGTCGAGAAGGCGATCGCCGACGGCGGGCCGGACGCGCTGACCCGGGCCAACGTGCTTGGTGGCGTGGCCTCGATCACCGAGTTCGATGCGGAGGGAATGGTCGGGACGATCAACCCCGCGGCCAAGGAGCCCAGCCGTTGCGTCGTGGTCGAGCAGGTTCGGGGGGGCAAGTTCGTGCGCCAGTGGCCGAAGAAGAAGGGCACCTTCGACTGCAGCCCGAAGAACTCCTTCGAAGTGAAGATGAACCTGCAGTAGCCGGCGGATGTGCGAGCTGTTGGGCGTGTCGGTCGAGCCGGCTGCCCGTCTCGGGGTTTACTTCCACCAGTTCCGGCCACGCGCGGAGCACAACCGCGAGGGCTGGGGCATCGCCTGGTGGTGCGACGGCCACGCCGAGATCCGCAAGGAGGCCATCCCGGCGCACGAGAGCGCGCTGGCGGCGCGCCTCGCAAAGGAGCACCCGGCGAGCGAGACGTTCATCGTTCATGTGCGGGCCGCCACGGTGGGGGAGCTCACCGTGGCGAACGCCCACCCCTGGCTGGCCACGGCGCTGGGTCGCGAGTGGGTGTTCGCCCACAACGGCACCCTGCAGGACCTCGACCGGCTCGACACCGGCCGCTTCGTGCAGGCGGGGGAGACCGACTCCGAGCGGGCGTTCCACCACGTGCTCACCCGGCTCGAGCGACTCGACGCGCCCGACGAGCAAGCGCTGGTGTCCGAGATCCTCGCCGCCGGCCGGGAGCTCTCGCAGCACGACAGCCGCGTGAACTTCCTGCTGTCCGACGGGGTGACCCTCTACGCCTACCACGACGGGCACAAGACGCTGCACGTGCTGGAGAAGCAGGCGGCCGATCGCGCCGACCTGACCGACGTGCACCTCGACGA
This sequence comes from Actinomycetota bacterium, assembly GCA_046086425.1. Classification (GTDB taxonomy): domain Bacteria; phylum Actinomycetota; class Acidimicrobiia; order IMCC26256; family PALSA-555; genus CAIUKV01. The sequence continues at coordinate 2,323 of JBJSXO010000259.1, forward strand.
CGAGGACTACCGCCTGTCCCTCGCCCTCGGCGACGCGCCCCACGAGCGCGCCGTGGTCGTGGCCAGCGTCCCGCTCACCGGCGAAGCCGGGTGGGAGCGCCTCGAGGCCGGGGCGTTCCTGGTCATCCGGGGCGGCCGGGTGGTCGAGCGGGTCCGGCCGGGCGCGACGCCGTGAGGATGTCGTGAGCCCGACGATGCGCGCGTGGCGCGTCCACGAGTACGGCGAGCCGGCCGACGTCCTGCGGCTGGAGGACGTCCCCGTCCCGGAGCCCGGCGGGGGCGAGGTGCGGGTCCGGGCCGAAGGAATCGCCCTGAACCTCAACGACCTCGAGCGGGTCACCGGCGCCAACATGGCCTTCCGCCCCGAGCTCCCGTACGCGCCGGGCATGGAGACCATGGGGGTCGTGGACGCCGTCGGGCCCGGGGCCGAGGCCTGGCTCGGCCAGCGCGTCGTGGCGAGCACGAAGATGGCCTACGGCGGGTTCGCAGAGCACGTGCTGGCTGGCGCTGCCGCGACGTTCCCGATGCCCGACGACATCCCCTTCCCGGACGCGGCCGCGGTGATGTTCCCGTACCACCTCGCGTGGCTGGGGCTGGTCGATCGCGCGCGACTCCGAGCCGGGGAGACGGTGCTGGTCCACGCGGCGGCGGGTGGGTCGGGCTCGGCCGCGGTGCAGCTCGCCGTGGACGAGGGTGCGCGGGTGATCGCAACCGTGGGGTCCGACGGGAAGGCGCAGCTGTGCCGGGACCTCGGCGCCGAGGTGGTGGTCGACTACACCCGCGACGATTTCGCGGCCACCGCCTTGGAGCTCACCGGTCAGCGCGGCGTGGACGTGGTGTTCGACAACGTGGGTGCCGCGGTGATGCCCGCGTCGATGCGGTGCCTGGCGTACAACGGCCGCTACCTGATGATGGGCTTCGCGTCCGACAAGCGTGTCCTCGACGAGCCGTACCTGGTGCCGCGCCAGCTCTCGGTGGGCAACTTCATGCTGTGCGGCGTCCTGCTCGCGTACGCCGATCCGGACACGGTTCCGGTGATGAAGGCCGCCATCGGAGCCAACTTCGTGCCGAGCGACCTCGGGGCACGGCTGCACGCCGACATCGTGGAGCGGCTCCGGGCCGGCCGGGTGCGGGCGGTGGTCGGCGACGTCGTGCCGTTCGAAGAGCTGCCGCGGGCGCTCACCGCCCTCGCCGGCCGGGCCACCGTCGGCCGGACCGTGGTCGCAGTCTGAGCCCCCGGAGCCGCCCGTAACCTTGGCCGGGAGGCCGAAGGGGCGAGGAGAGGTCATGTTCATCGACGGGTTCGTCCATCAGCTCCCCGACGTCGACGAGGCGGAGACCACGGAGTGGCTCGATTCGCTCGACGCAGTCATCGAGGGTCGGGGCCGGCCCCGGGCCCGGTACCTGCTCGCCCGCCTCATGGAGCGGGCCCGGGAGCAAGGCGTGGACGTCCCGGCGATGGTCACCACGGACTACATCAACACCGTCACCCCGGAGATGGAGCCGTGGTTCCCCGGGGACGAGGCGATGGAGAAGCGGATCCGGGCGGCGATCCGCTGGAACGCAGTGGCGATGGTCGACCGGGCGAACGACCGCTTCGACGGGTTGGGTGGGCATCTCTCGACCTTCGCGTCGGCGGCGGCGCTCTACGACGTCGGCTTCAACCACTTCTGGCGGGGCAAGAGCGACGGGGGGTTCGGCGACCAGATCTTCGTACAGGGCCACGCGTCGCCAGGGGTGTACGCCCGGGCGTTCTTGGAGGGCCGTATCGGCGAGGAGCAGCTCGACCGGTTCCGTCGCGAGACCGAGGGCAACGGCCTGCCGAGCTACCCGCACCCGCGTCGCCTCCCGGACTTCTGGGAGTTCCCGACGGTGTCGATGGGGCTCGGCCCCCTCAACGCGGTGTACCAGGCCCGGTTCAACCGGTATCTGCTGCACCACGAGATCGCCGACACCAGCCAGGCCAAGGTGTGGTGCTTCCCCGGTGACGGCGAGATGGACGAGCCCGAGGCCTCGGCAGGACTCTCGATCGCGGCGCGTGAGCAGCTCGACAACCTCGTGTTCGTCGTCAACTGCAACCTGCAGCGGCTCGACGGTCCCGTACGCGGCAACGGCAAGATCATCCAGGAGCTCGAGGCGCGGTTCCGCGGTGCCGGCTGGAACGTCATCAAGGTGATCTGGGGTCGCGGGTGGGACGACCTCCTGCTCCGCGACGTCGACGGCGTGCTGGTCAACAAGATGAACGCCACGGTCGACGGTGAGTTCCAGAAGTACTCGGTAGAGACGGGGGCCTACATCCGCGAGCACTTCTTCGGTCCCGATCCGCGCCTGGCGGAACTGGTAACGCACCTCTCGGACGAGGACCTCATGCGGCTGCCCCGTGGCGGCCACGACTACCGCAAGGTGTACGCGGCGTACAAGCTCGCGAACGAGCACCACGGCTCGCCGACCGCGATCCTGGTCAAGACGGTGAAGGGCTGGTCGCTCGGTGTCGACATCGAGGGGCGCAACGCAACCCATCAGATCAAGAAGGTGAACGCAGCCGAGCTCAAGAGCTTTCGTGACCGCCTGGGCCTCCCCATCCCCGATCGCGATCTCGATGACGGCTTCGCGCCCTATTACCGGCTCGAGCCGGGCTCGCCCGAGCACGAGTACCTCGCAGCGAGCCGACGCCGCCTCGGGGGCGACCTGCCCGCGCGGGTGGTGCGGGCGACCCCGCTGGCGCAGCCCGGCCCGGACGTCTACGCCGACATGCTCGCGGGGACAGGCGAGAAGGTGCAGGCCAGCACCACCACGGCCTTCGCGCGCCTGCTCCGCAACCTGCTGCGCGACCCGGAGCTGGGTCGGCGCGTGGTGCCGATCATCCCCGACGAGGCGCGCACGTTCGGTCTCGACTCGCTGTTCCGGGAGGTGAAGATCTACGCCCCGTTCGGGCAGGCCTACGAGCCGGTGGACGCCTCACTGCTGCTCAGTTACCAGGAGGCCCGGACCGGACGTCTCCTGATGGAAGGCATCACCGAGGCCGGTGCGATGGCGTCGGTCGCCGCGGCCGGGACCGCGTTCGCCACGTGGGGACAGCCCATGATCCCCTTCTTCATCTTCTACTCGATGTTCGGCTTCCAGCGGATCGGTGACTTGATCTGGAGCTTCGGCGACCAGCGCGGGCGCGGCTTCCTGCTCGGCGCGACCGCGGGCCGGACCACGCTGCAGGGCGAGGGCCTCCAGCATGCCGACGGCCACAGTCCGATGCTCGCCTCGGTCATCCCGAACTGCCGGGTCTACGACCCGGCCTTCGCGTACGAACTCGCGGTGGTGATCCGGGACGGCCTCGACCGGATGTACGGGGAGGCCCAGGAGGACTGCTTCTACTACCTCACCCTCTACAACGAGAACCTGTCGATGCCGGCCATGCCCGAGGGGGTCGAAGAGGGCATCGTGCGCGGTCTCTATCGCGTGCGCACGGCGGTGTCCCCGGGTCACCGGGCGAACATCTTCGCCAGTGGCACCGCGATGATCGCCGCGCTCGAGGCCCAGGCGTTGCTCGCGTCGGACTTCCAGGTCTCGGCCGACGTGTGGAGCGCCACCAGCTACAAGGCGCTCCGTGAGGATGCGCTGTCGGCCGAACGTTGGAACCGACTGCACCCGGACGAGCCCCCGCGCGCGTCGTACCTCGCGCGACAACTCGCTGACGTCGAGGGACCGATCGTCGCGGTGACCGACTACGTGAAGGCCGTGCCGGACCAGATCGGGCGGTTCGTCGACCGTCCCTTCGTTCCGCTCGGCACCGACGGCTACGGGATCTCCGACACCCGCTCGGCGTTGCGCCGCCACTTCGAGGTGGACGCGCGCCACATCGTGGTCGGCGCGCTGCACGGCCTGGCCGCCTGCGGAACGATCGATGCCGCAACGGCGGCCGCGGCGATCACGCGCTACGGAGTTGATCCGTCCCGCGGCGATCCCCGGGACGCGTAGCGCGCCTCAGGCGGACTGTCGCCCGCCCTCGTCCATCAGAAGCGGGTCTTCCTCGTCCCATTCGCGATCGTCGTCGTCGAAGTCGTCGTCGTCGAAGTCGTCGTCGTTGTCGGCGACGTCGGCCAGGGAGCGGTCGCCCTCGCTGAAGAGTCCGTCGTCGAACCCTTGCTTCAGCTCACGCGCCTCCCGAAAGCGACGGGCTCGTCCCTTCCTCGCCACGGCTCACCTACCTCGGTCGCTGACTCCGGCGTCCCGTCCCCTCGGGATCGCCGACCTCCCATTCTCTCACGTTCGGGGGCGTCCGAGTGTCCTCTGGGGGGAAAAGGTTCCGGGAGCCGGGACGGTCCCCGGTGGACGGGGGATGCCGCGGCGGCGGGCGCCGGCGGGTCCCCGGGTAACCTCGGCGCTGCTTCGGGCGATTGGCTCAGCTGGTTAGAGCGCCGCCTTCACACGGCGGAGGTCGTGGGTTCGAGTCCCGCATCGCCCACCCGAGCAGGGCCGGCCACGGGGGCCGGTCGCAGGCCGACCGGTCAGGCCGACCGGTCAGCAGGTCGCCGCCATCTGCTGCAGCGCTGCCCATTCGGCGGGGCTGGCGCTGAGGTCCCAGCGCGCCTTGATCGAGGTCCACAGCTGCGCGTAGGCGCACCAGGAGGTGGCCAGGGGCGGCCGCCAGGCCTCGGGTCCGTCGTCACCCTTGGAGCGGTTCTCGCCCAGGGGGATCGCCAGGAGGTGTCCGGCGTCGGAGAGATCGTTGGCGAAGGCGATCCGTTGCTCCCGAGTCCAGGCCCGGGCGCCCGAGCGCCACGCGTTGGCGAGGGGGACGGTGTGGTCGACGTCGAGGGCCCGCGCCGAGGTGGAGACCGCCCCGGACCACGGGTCGACCCACTCGCCGGCGAGGACCGTGCACGACGCGACGGCGGTGTAGGAGACGGGGACCCGGGACTGGAGGGCGAGCACTTCGGCGCGGGTGTCCTGGCAGTCGCCGTCGGCGTCGATCCACCCGTTCCCGAACTCCGCCCGCGTGTAGCCGTCCGGTTGCGGGTCGGCGATGCGCAGCGTCGCAATCTCACCGGCGACCGGGACCCGGGCCGTGGTCGGGGGGGCGGTCGCGGCCGTGGTCGGGGGGGCTGTCGGCACCGTGGTCGGGTTCGCAACAGTCAGGGGCGCCGCGCTCGGGGTGGGCCGCTCCCCGGTCCGGACGGATTCCGGTGGGCGCGACCCGGCGAGGAGCGCGATTGCGAGGAGCACGACGACGAGCGCGGTCACCACGGCCGTGGCGACGAGCGCAGGTCTCGTCGGACGCGCCGCAGGACGTGGGCGTCGCACTACTGCCGGAGCCTCCGCAGCACGGCGAGTCCCACGCCGGTACCGAGCAGGGCGACGGCCACCGCGACGGCGATGAGCGCACCGGCGGACCCTCCCGAGCCGGAGCCGGCGGTGTCCCCGGCCGGGGCGCCGGGCGTGGTCGCGCCGCCGCCGGTGGTGGGAGCGCCGTTCGGACCGGAGGTCGCGCTCACGCTCACCGTGGCCGCCGCAGTCGCTACGGGCTCCGTCGCGGTGACGGTGACGGTCCAGGCGCCGGGTGCGGGCATGGTGAGCGTGGCCGCGTAGACGCCCTCGCCCTGGTCGGCGAACGGGGTGGCCGCCACGGTCAGCCCGCCGGGGCCGGTCGCGCTTCCGACGACGGTGGCGCCGACGACCACGTCGCGGTCGTTGGCGTATTCGAGCAGGACCCGCACGCTTGCGGTGAGCGGCTCGGCACCGGGCCCGACCTCGATCCCCATCGTGCCGGCACCGCCGTGCGCGCCGGCGGGCCCTGCGAGACCGGCCAGAGTGCCGAGACCGGTCAGAGCAACGAGGCCGGCGAGCGCGAGCGTCGCGACCGCTCTGCAGGCGCGGGCGGTCGGCAGGTTCCGGTGGGTCCGGGTCATGCCGGGTACACCGACACCTCGGTCGCCTTCACGGTCGCGACGACGGCGACCCCGGGGGCCAGACGCAGCTCGTGCCGGGCGGCCTCGGTGACTTCGGCAACGATCGGTACGGCCCCCTCGATCCTGACCCGCACCCGGTCCCCCAGCGTGTCGACGTCCACGACGGTTCCGGGCCAGTGGTTGCGGGCGCTCCCGTGGGGGTCGTCGAGGTGGAGCCCGACAGCTCGCGGATGCACCGTCACGCACACGGCACCCTGCACGGCGTGGTCGGCCGAGAGGATAACGCCACCTCCCTCGATCTCCACCGCGCCGCTGCGGGCCGTGCCCCGGTAGAGGTTGAGCCCCACGAGGTCGGCCACGTAGGCCGAGCGCGGGCGCAGCGCGATGTCGCGCATCGGGCCGGTCTGGACGATCCGCCCGTGCTCGAGGACCACCACGCGATCGGCGAGCACGGACGCGTCGACGGCGTCGTGGGTGACGAGCAGCCGGGCGCCACCGGCGTCCCCGAGATGCCGGCGGAGGTCGCGCCGGATCCCGGCGCGGGCCTGCGCGTCGAGCGCGGCGAGGGGCTCGTCGAGCAGGAGCACCCGGGGGCCGCCGGCCACGGCCCGGGCCAGTGCGACCCGTTGGGCCTGCCCGCCCGAGAGCGCGTCGGGACGGGCGTCGGCCCGGTCGGCGAGGCCCACCCGGGCGAGCCACTCGTCGGCGGTCCGGTGCGCGTCGCGCTTGGCGACCCCGCGGCTGCGCAGTCCGAAGGCCACGTTCTCCCGGGCGCTGAGGAACGGGAACAGCAGGAACTCCTGGAAAACCATGCCCACGGGCCGGCGGGCGGCCGGGACGTACACGCCCGCGGTGGGGTCGTCGAGCACCACGCCGTCGAGGGTGATGCGGCCCGAGTCGATCGGCGCGAGCCCGGCGACGGTGCGCAGCAACGAGGTCTTGCCTGCGCCGTTGGGACCCATCACGGCGACGATCTCGTCGCCGACGCGGAGATCGACGTCGAGGATCAGGGCACCGATCCGTCGCGTGAACGAAGCCTCGAGGCTCATCGGCGGAACCCGAACCACCGGTCACGCAGCGCGACGAGCACGACGGCCGACACCGCGAGCAGCACCAGGCTCAGCGCGACCGCGGCACCGGGCTGGGTCTCGAGCAGCAGGTAGACCGCGAGCGGGGTCGTCTGGGTGCGGCCGGCGACGTTGCCGGCGAAGGTGATGGTCGCTCCGAACTCGCCCAGCGCCCGCGCCCACGCGAGCGCAGCACCGGCGGCGAGTGAGGGCGCCAGGAAGCGTAGGGTCACGCGTCGGAAGGTCGTCCAGCGACCGGCCCCCAGGGTCGCGGCCGCCTCCTCGTAGCGATGGTCCAGCGCCCGGAGGCCGCCCTCCACGGTGAGGACGAGGAACGGCATGGCCACGAAGGTCTCGGCGAGCACCACCCCGGTCTTCGAGAACGTGAGCTGGAGGCCGAAGGTGTCGAACAGCCAGGGCCCGACGAGGCCGCGGCTGCGGCCGAACGCGTAGAGCAGCGCGACGCCGCCCACCACCGGCGGCAGGACCATCGGCAGGAGCACCAGGGCGCGCAGGAGGGCCCGGCCCGGGAAGGTGCCCCGGGCGAGGACCCAGGCGAGCGGCACGCCGAGCAGGACCGAGCACAGCGTCGCCCAGAGCGAGCACTCGAGCGAAAGCCGCAGGGCGTCCCGGGCGCCCGGCGTCGACAGGTCGTCCCAGAGCCGGGACCACTCGGCCCGCTGGAGCAGCCCGAGCAGGGGCAGGAGGAACAGGGCCACCCCGAGCGCGGCGAGCACCCCGACGGGCCACGGGATCCGGGTCGCGGGGTCACGGCGGCGCGTGGCCGCACCGAGGTGCGGGTCAGGGTGCACGGAACCCGTACCGGGCCAGGATCCGCCGACCTTCCGGCGAGACGACGAACGCGATGAACGCTGCGGCGAGCCGCGGGTTGGCCGACGAGGCGAGCGGGGCGATGGGGTAGACCGCGACGACGTTCTGGTCGGCCGGGATGGCCACGCCGTCGACGGCGGCCCCGGCGGCGGCCACGTCCGAGGCGTAGACGACGGCGGCGTCGGCGTCGCCCCGGGCGACCGCGCCGATGGTGGCCGTGGCGTCGGCACCGCGGGTCACGCGCGTCTCCGGGATCGTCACGCGCGCCTTCCGGAGCGCACGCGCGGCGTAGATCCCGCACGGGACGGCACGCCCGCACAGCGACACCACGCCGCCCACAGTCACGCGGGGTAGGTCGGCGAGGCCCGTCACCGTCCGGGGGTTGCCGGGCTTGACTGCGATCTCCATGCGGTTCCGGGCGAAGGGTGTCGGCCGGGCTCGCACCTGGGACCCGGCGACGAGCCCGCGCATGGTGGCGCGGTCCGCCGACGCGAAGACGTCGACCGGCGCACCGCCGGTGATCTGGGTCGCGAGCGTTGAGGACGCGCCGAAGTTGAGTGTGATCGTGGCGTCGGGGGCGCGCCGTTCGAACCGCGTCCGCACGGCGGTGAACGCCGCGGTGAGCGAGGAGGCGGCCGAGACCGTGATCCGGCCGCTCGGTGGCGCGGCCGGATGCCCGCCCCCGGCGCTGGCGTGGGCGGTCCCGATCGGGGCCAGCGCCCCAAGCGCGGCGACCAACGTGACGAGCGCGCCGGCACGTCTGGCGCAACGGTCGGGGAGACGGGTGGGGAAGTGACGCAACGGCCCTCCGGCGGAATAGTCACATTGAGACTACTGTGGGGCGGTGCCTGCGGCATCTCCGCTCACCGACTGGGTCGTGCTCGCGGTCATGGCCGAGGCCCCGCGTCACGGCTTCGCCGTGGCCAAGGAGCTCGCCGCCGACGCGGTCCTGGGCGAGGTGTGGACTGTTCCCCGGCCGCTCGTGTACCGGGCCATCGACCACCTGCGGGACGCCGGCCTCGTTGCGCCGGCCCGCACGGAGACCGGCACCCAGGGTCCGCATCGGACCGTGTACCGGGTGACCCGGTCCGGGTCGGCTCGGCTGCGCCGCTGGCTCGACGAGCCGGTGACGCATCCCCGCGACGTGCGCACCGAGCTCCTCGTCAAGCTCGTGCTGCGGGCCCGCCGGGGCCGGCCGCTCGCGCCGCTGGCCCAGGCGCAGCTCGACCGGTTCGCGTCCGCGACCCACGGGCTTGCGCAACGGGCCCGGCGGGCCGACGGTGCCGAGTGGATCGCGGCCCGCTGGCGGGTCGAGTCGCTCGGGGCGATCCGGCGCACGCTGGAGGCGATCGTCGCGGCCGAGGCGCTCGATGCCACGGGGCCCGGCGCGGCCGACCGTAGCGGGCGTTAGCGTTCCGGGCATGGTCGACGGCACGCCCCCGGTGTGGGAGCGCACTCCCGGCACCATCCGGATCGCGACGTGGAACCTGTGGTGGCACTTCGGCCCGTGGGAGGCCCGCCAGCCTGCGATCGTCGCGACGATGCGCGCCGTCGACGCCGACGTGTGGTGCCTCCAGGAGGTCCATCGTGGCCGCGCGCAGCCCGATCAGGCGGTGGTGCTCGCCGAGGCGCTCGGCGGTTACCACGTGGTCCACGAGAGCCGCTTCGACCTCGAGGTCTTCCCGGAGAGCATCGGCAACGCCGTGCTCTCGCGTTGGCCGATCACCGGCTCCGACGTGCGGGCGCTCTCGGCTCCTGACGGCCTCGACGAGATGCGCCTGGTGGTGCGGGCCGACATCGCGAGCCCCGAGGTACCGATCGAGGTGTTCAGTGCGCACCTGAACTTCCGCCTGGACCAGAGCGACGTCCGCCAGGAGCAGGTTCGTGAGCTGTGCCGGTTCGTCGACGCCACGACCGAGCGGCGCGTGTTCCCACCCGTGGTGTGCGGCGACTTCAACGCCGACCCGGAGTCCGACGAGATCCGCATGCTCACCGGTCTCGCGGCTGTGCCCGTGCCCAGACTGGTCTTCATCGACGCGTGGCGCGCTGGTGGGTCGGGACCCGGGATGACCTGGGACAACCGCAACGCGTTCGCAGCCCTCGACCACGAGCCCGACCGCCGGATCGACTACGTGCTGGTCGGCTACCCGCGGGATGCCGGCGCCGGCCGGACCGGGCGCGCCGGCCTGGTCGGCACCGCGCCCGTCGGGGGCATCTGGCCGTCCGACCACTTCGGCGTGGTCGCCGATCTCCACCTCTGACCTGCTCCTGGCCTGCTCCCGACCCGCGCCGTGGACCCCGGCACTGCGGCCCGTGGGCCCGGCCGGACCGGCCGGGGGAGCGGGGCTCGGGCACCGACTGGCTGATCCGGACCGGAATCGGGGAGAATGGATGGTCATGGCAGTCGAGTCCCGTGATTCCGTTTCCCTGAAGCCGGCCGAGCTCGATGAGTTCGGCCAACTCGTGCACTCGGTGGGGTTGCCGCTCGCAGACGAGCAGCTCGACCACCACGTGGAGCGCTTCCCCCTCGTCGTGCTCGCGAGTCACGACGAGGTGCTCTCCGGCTTCCTGTTCGGCTCCCTCGAGCGAATCGGCGGCACGCCCTGCATCCTGTGGGGCCTCGGCGCGATCCGGAAGGGCAAGCACGCCCGTCCGGCGCTCGAGGAGCTCGTCGGGGAGCTGTACCGGCGGGCGGCGATCTCCATCCCGACGAGGACGTGCTGGTTGCGGGGCGCATGGCCCAGCCTGCCGCCTACGCCCTCCTCGGTGGCCTCGCCGACGTCTGCCCCCGCCCGAAGTACAACCCAAACGGCGAGGAGCGCGCGTGGGGCCGGCGGCTGGCCCGGCGTTTCGGGTGCGACGCCCGCTACGACGACCGCACCTTCCGCGTGGGAGTCGGCGGCGGCCCCGAGCCGGTGTTCGACACCCGGGCGGTCAAGATGGGCGGCAAGGCCGCCGCGGAGATCATCGGCGAGGTCGACCCTGCGTCGGGTGAGGCGGTGATCGCCTACGGCTGGGCGATGGCCGAGGCGCTCGCCGGAGGTCTCGGCCGCTAGGCCGAACGCTCCCCCTCCAGATCGGCGGCGAACGCCCGGGCGCCGAGCGGAGCACCGGTGACCCGCTCGACGAGGTTGTCCCACCGCAGGCGCGCCCCCGGATTGAACACGGCGTCACGCAGCACCGAGCCGGCCTGAGGTCGGTCGACGAACCCATCGGTGTGCTCGCGCAGCATCGCGAGGAGTTGTGATGCGAACAGCTCGCCGCACAGGTAGTTGTGGTAGTAGACGGGCACGACGGCGATGTGGATCTTCGCGGCCCAGTCGGGGGCGGGGCGGCCCGGCGGCCGCCGCACCAGCTGGAAGCGCTCGACGAGGTCCCACCAGAGCGCGTCCAGATCGCCGTCGGGGTTGGCGTAGAGGCGGCGCTCGAAGTGGGTGACGACGAGCACCCAGCGGGCGAACACCAGGAGCGAGGCGCGGCGCGCGTCGGCGAGGCGGGGCCCGAGGCCGACGAGGGTGGTGTCGGCGATCCCGGCGACGTCCCGGAGCCATCCGGGATCCCGCACCAGGCGCCCGAACATCATCGCGATGCCCTCGGTGACCAGCGCGTGGGCCGGCTCGCGCAGCAGCCACGGCAGCGCCGGGTCGATCCCGAGGTCGTAGGCCGCGTGGCCGAACTCGTGGAGCATGGTGTCGGCCCAGCGTTCGTTGGGCTCCACGTTGGCGAGGACCCGGACATCGCCGCTCCGGTCGAGGTGGATGCAGAACGCATGCTGGCTCTTGCCCTCGCGTGGGTACAGGTCGGACGCGGCCAGCGAGCGGTCGATGTCGAGGCCCAGCCCGGCGAAGGTCCGCCCGGTCAGGGCCTCGAGGTCGGCGTCGGCGAACCACGGATCGAGATCGATCGCGCCGTCGATGGGCGGATCCTGGAAGAACGGGTCGTCGAGATGCCAGGGTGCGAGCTCGTCGGTCGTGATGCGGAAGCGCTCGGCCAGCCGCCCGTCGAGGGCGGCCTTCCACGCGCGAAACGCCGGGTCGGTGAGCCGCTCTACCTCGTCCAGGGTCGCGAGCAGCCGGGTCTCGTCGAGCTCGCCGGTCGCCAGCGAGAGGGCGAAGTAGTCGCGGTACCCGAGGGCGCGGGCGCCCTCGTTCCGGAGCCGGGCGAGAGCGCGCACGTCGTCGGCGACCTCGGCCCCGATCTGCTTGCTCGCCTCCCAGGCCGCGCGTCGTTCGGCGGAGTCGTGACTGGTGCGCAGCACCTCGAGAAGTGTGTTGTCGTCCACTCGGGAGCCGGCTAGGTCGGCCCGAAACTCCGTGTAGCGGCCGTCGACCTTGGTCTCGAGGTCGACGAGCGCCCGCAGCAGGTCCGACGGGAGCTGCAAGGGCAACATGGCGTCGTGAAGGACGGTCAGGCACCGGTCGACGAGCGGGTCGTCGGTGCCGGCCTCCCGCGCGGCGCGCACCGCCGCAAAGGCGTCGCGGTCGGCGAGCGCCTCGCGGCGGGCCAGGTCCGCTGCGGCGCGCTGCGCGTCGGCGCCGGGTGATGCCGCGGTGCTGAACTCCCACCAGGCCCGGGTGAGGGCCAGATCGCGGGGTGCGAGACGGTCGGTGAGGGCGACGACGAGCGCGTCGGTGTCTCCACGGGACGGGCTCATGGCAATGCGGGCCTTCAGGTCGGCGCGGTGGCGACGGTGACGATCACCTCGTCGACGCACTGGATGGGTTCGGGCACGCGCTCACGCAGCGCAGCGAGAACCTCGGCGTCGACTGCCGCCGATTCTTCCTCATCGAGCAGCGAACGGACAAAACGGGCGCGGGCCCCGGTTCCCACTCGCTGCCTCCAGTCCTCGTGGGTAAGCGGAACACGGTAGGTGTGCGCCGTGCACGCCACCGACCGGAGGCCGGCCTCGGCCAGGGCGAGGCGGATCCGGGCCGGGTCGGCGAACCACGCCTCACCGGGGAGCGCGGCCGCTGCGGCCTCGTCGACGCGGTCGAGGTCGGTGTGTCGGGCAACCACGGTGTCCCAGACCGCGTGGGCGGCGCGCTCGCCGGAGCCGTCGACCGGTGGCGGGTCGTCGAGCCGGCCCCAGGAGGCGAGGCCGAGCCGGCCCCCGGGTCGCAGCACCCGGGCTGCATCGGCCAGCCCCAGCCGTGGGTCGTCGAGGTGCCCGAGCACCAGGCTCGCCGTCACGACGTCGAAGCTCGCGTCGGCAAACGGCAGTCCCGGGGTCGACCCTGCGACGATGTCGACTCCCCGGTGGTGGACCTGGGCCAGGAGCGCCGCCGACGGGTCGAGCGCAACGACGGAGCCCGAGGCGCCGGCGGTGTCGGCGGCGACGGACGCCACCACTCCCGTGCCCGCTCCGAGGTCGAGCACCCGAGCGCCAGAGGGGACGGCGACGAGGGTGACGAGGTCGCGTGCGATCGGGAGGTGGCACCGTGCCGCCATTCGGGCGTAGTCCCGGGCGACGCGGTCGTAGCCTCGCCAGCCGCCCGGCCCCGCCGCCATCGGCCCAGGCTAGGTGCACCCGCGGCCGGCTCGGGAGCGGCGATGCTGGGGTGATGACGCCGACGCACCGACGCAGGCCAGTGCGCCGGCGCGCGTTGCTGGTGGCCGTGGCGCTCGTTGCCGCAGTACCGGCGGTTGCGGGCCCGGTGCCGCACGCCGGTGCGACGGGCGCACCAGCGTCGTCGTGGGACCCGCGCATCGCCGACGTGGTGACGGAGGTCGAGCGCTTGCGTGGACTCGAGTTCCGACATCCGGTGCCGGTCGCAGTGCTCGGCGATGCCGCGTTCGAGAAGCGCTTCCTCGGCGACGACAGGCCCACCCGGCGGGACCGCAAGGAGTGGGCGCAGATCCAGGCCGCGTTCATCGCGATGGGTCTCCAGGAGGAGCCGGTCGGTCTCGGTTCGGTCGCGCGTGCGAGCAGCTCCAACGTCGTGGGCTTCTACGACCCGCGCCGGAAGACGATCGTCGTGCGGGGTTCGCAGTTCGGGGATCCCGGCACCCGGGTCACGCTGGCCCACGAGCTCACCCACGCGCTCCAGGACCAGCATTTCGATCTCGTCGCACTCCAGAAGCGTGGCGCCAAAGCCGACAGCCTGTTCCCCAAGGCGCTCGTCGAGGGTGACGCCACCGACGTCGGCCAGCGCTACTACGCCGCGTTACGCGCCGAGGAGCGGGCGGCAGCCGACGCGTCCGACGACGCCGTGCAGGCCGAAGCGTCGGCGCTGCCGCCCTTCTTGGAGACGGTCTTCTACGCGCCGTACGCGCTGGGCATCGGGTCGGTCGGGGTCCTGCGCGCGCTGCAGGGACGCGCGGGCCTCGACGCGGTGATGCGCAACCCGCCGACGCGCGATCTGGGCCTGGTCGATCCCACAGCGCTATTGGACCCGCCGGCGTGGGTGTCGGTCCGCGCGCCCCGGCTTCGAGACGGTGACATCGCTCAGGGCGACCCGTTCCCGCTCGATGCGGTGGGCCTCTACCTGGTCCTCGCCGAGCATCTCGACTGGACCGACGCGCTCGACGTCGCCGAGCGCTGGGGTGGGGACCAGACCGTCGCGTTCACGCGTGCAGGACGCCCGTGCGTGACGACGCGCATCGCCGGGCGTCGTGGTGCGGACGACGCCGGTGTGATCGGCGACGCCTTCGGTCGGTGGGCGGCGGCGGGCGGGACCGAGACCGTGGTGACCCGGGACGCCGACACGGTGCGGATCACCCTGTGCGACCCGCCCGACCGGCGAAGCGCACCGGCTCCGGCGCCACCGGCCCAGGCGCTCGTCGGGCTGTCGATCCGAAACGGGCTCGTCGAGCAGGCCCTCGAGGCCGGCAAGGGCCTCGACGCGGCGAAGTGCACGGCGGACCGTTTGGTCCGCTTACCCGAGACCGGCGCCCTCGTCGGGTCGGTGGACTCGCCCACGTCGGATCTCGACGACGACCTGACCGCGGCGTTCCAGCGGGCCGCCGGCGCCCGCTTCGCCGCATTGCTGCGGGCGTGCGCAGCGGGCTCCTGAGCCATCGGGTTCCGGTCGTACGCTGGCGGGGCCCGGTCCGCCACGGATCCGGGTTCGATCCAACGGACGACGGAGGCCGGCGTGGGTGCAACGCGGTTCGGGGTGTTCGCCCCGCAGGGCTGGAAGACCGAGCTGGTGGGGATCCCCGACCCGCAGGACAAGTGGGCGCGGTGCCGGGAGACCGCCGTGCTCGCGGAGCAGCTCGGCTACGACTCGGTGTGGGTGTACGACCACTTCCACAACGTGCCGGTCCCGGCGCAGGAGGCGGTGTTCGAGTGTTGGACCGTGATGGCGGCGCTCGCCGAGGCGACGAGCACCATCCGGCTGGGGCAGATGGTGAGCTGCACGTCGTACCGCGAGCCGACGCTGACGGCCAAGATCACCTCCACCATCGACGTGATCTCCGGTGGTCGGCTCGAGTGGGGTGTCGGCGCCGGCTGGTACGAGGGGGAGTACCGGGCGTACGGATTCGACTTCCCGGCCCCGAAGGTGCGCATCGGGATGCTGCGCGAGGCGGTCGAGATCATCACGGCGATGTGGCGTGAGCCCGAGACGACGTACCAGGGGACCTACTACTCCGTCCAGGGTGCGCAGTGCGATCCGAAGCCGCTCCAACAGCCGCGCCCCCCGGTGTGGATCGGAGGTGGTGGTGAGCAGCTCACCCTGCGCGTGGTCGCCCGTCTCGCCGACAAGGCCAACTTCGGCGGCAAGCTCCACGAGTGGACCCACAAGCGCGATGTGCTCCACCGGCACTGCGCCGAGGTCGGTCGGGACCCTGCGGAGATCGAGCTCACCTGGAGCCCCGAGGTGTTCGTGCGCGAGAGCGAGTCCGAGATCGCCGATCTCGTCGCGGCCGGCAAGGCGGGATCCAAGTTCGGCGAGCCGTACGACTCCTACGCCGCCGGGAACCTCATCGGGACGCCTGAGCAAGTGTGCGAGCGGATCCAGGCCTACCGCGAGCTCGGGTGCACCTACTTCGTGCCCTGGTGCTCCGACTACCCCGATCACACCACACTGCGCCTGTTCGCCGAGAAGGTCATGCCCGAGTTCCGCTGATTGCACCCTGGGGGTGATCTGAGCGCACCCGACCGTGACGGCGGTCACCCCACCGCGACCCCCGACAGGCGTCGAACCGACGTTGGATTCGCGGCAACGAGACCTTTGACCCTGCCGGTGCGAACGCGTTCGGTCATACGGTCGTGTTCGCGAGGTGATCCCATCTCGCGGCACAGGTGAAGCACACCGAAGGGCAGGATCATGAAGCGAACGCAACGAGATGTCCCGAACCGACGACGCCGCGTGATCGGTGCTGCGCTGGCCACGGCCGCGCTGGCGGTAGCCGTCGTGGGTCCGGCCGGCCCGGCGTCGGCCCGTGCGACCGGGAACAAGGCGGAGAGCCGGGCCGACAACGACTCCGGCCGGAACTGCTCGGCGTGGGAGTTCTACAACAGCACGAACTGCTCCCAGCACGGGAACTGGTAACCGACGCTGCTGCGGTCGGCACGGATCGGGGGCCGGCCTTCGGGCCGGTCCCCGATTGCGCGCGACCTTGGTGCGCTACTTGAACCAGATGCGCTGGTACTCGCGGCTCTGCGGGTGGGCGAGGAGCGCGACGAGCGCGCCGTCGAAGAGCAGAGTCAGGATCAGCGGGAAGCCCAAGACGGCGGTGCCGGCGACGAGAAACAGCAGCACGACGCGGAGCACGGCCACGGCGAGGGCGAGGGTGTAGCCCCACCGCAGCTCGTTGGCGATCCCGAACCCGGATGCGGCCATCAGCAGAGCCGAGAGCATCAAGAAGGGCGAGAACGTGAGAAAGTCGAACACCGCGTTGATGTAGAGCAGCACGGTGGCGATGTAGAGCGTCTGGGGCTGGAACTGGTTGACGAACTTCCGGTCGTTCACGGTGCCATTCTGGCCGCTCCGTCGGTCGATCCCGACACCGCGCCCGGCTCCGGGGGGGTCCCGTCCCGGTCCCGGGCCCGCAGTTGGCCGCACGCCGCATCGATGTCGACCCCGCGGGTGCGCCGGATCGTCACCGTCACTCCGGGGCGGCGGGCCGCCTCGGCGAAGGCCGCCATCCGGCCCGGCGCTGGGGGGCGGCCCGAGAAGCCGGTCGTGGGGTTGAGCGGGATGAGGTTGACGTGGGCACCACCGGCGCCGGGCCAGGCGGCGAGCAGGCGCCCAAGCGCCGCGGCGTGGTCGATCCGGTCGTTCACCCCGTGGATCACCGCGTACTCGAAGCTGACCCGCCGGCCCCGGGCCCCGGCCACCTCGGCCGCAGCGTCGAGCACCTCGGCGATCGGGTAGCGGCGGTTCAGCGGGATCAACGTCGTGCGCAGGTCGTCGTCGGGTGCGTGCAGCGACACTGCGAGGGTGACCGGGAGCGACTCCCCGGCGAGACGGCGCATGCCCGGGACCACGCCGACGGTGCTGATCGTGATCTGGCGCGCCGAGAGGCCGAAGGCGCCGTGGAGCCGCTCGACCGACTCCCAAACGGGTTCGTAGTTGGCGAGCGGCTCACCCATGCCCATGTACACCACGTTCGACACCCGCTGGGGGCAGTCGTGCTGGGCCCGTACGACCTGCTCGACGATCTCACCCGAGTCGAGGTGGCGGTCGAGGCCGGCTTGGCCGGTCGCGCAGAAGGTGCAGCCCATGGCGCAGCCCGCCTGCGACGACACGCACACCGTGACGCGACGCGGCGAGCGCATGAGCACGGTCTCGATCTCCGTGCCGTCCCGGAACGTGCGCCAGAGCCACTTGGTGGTGAGCCCGTCGGCGGCGGTGATCGCGAGCGTGCGGGCGAGAGCCTCGGGGAGCGCGTCGGCGAGGCGGGCGCGCAGCGCGCGCGGGATCGTCGAGATCCGGTCGAGGGGTTGGCGTGCCTCGTAGAGGCCCGCCCAGACCTGCTCGGCGCGGTACCTCGGCTCGCCCCATTCGGCGAGGAGCACACCGAGGTCGTTGCGGGTGATCCCGTAGCGACTGCTCACGGGACCCGGTCGAGGTCGCAGCCGTACGCCCGGTCGACCCGGGTGGTGACGAAGCCCAACTGCCGGTAGAGATGCACAGCGGCATGATTTGCCGCGTCGACGAACAGCATCCCGACCTCGATGCCGCGACCGTGCAGGGAGTCGAGTCCCGCGGTCGTGAGCGCGCGACCGAGACCGCGCCCTTGGTCGTCGGGGTTCACGCCGATCACGTAGATCTCGCCCAACGCATGGGGCTCGTGCGGGGGTGCCGCCGGATGCACCTTGGTCCAGCAGAACCCGGCCATGCGGCCACCGTCGTCCGCGATCAGGAAGCCGGCCGGGTCGAACCAGTCTTCGGCCATCCGTCCGGCGAGGGTCTCGTGGGTCCAGTCACGCTGGTCGGGATCGCCGGCGAAGGCCCGGTTGTTCACTGCGAGCCACTCGTCGTCGTCGACGCCGGGGGCGAACGGGCGCACCCGGAGGCCGGCGGGCCAGCGCGGCCGGTGCGCCAGCGGGAGTGGCACCCGCATCTGCCAGACCTCGCGCTCCACCCGGAGACCCCGGCCCGCGCCGAGGGCGTCGGCGTCGACGTCGGCGCCGAACACCCAGAGGCTCACGTGCGCGCTCCCGGACGTGCGGGCGTGCGTGATGCCCGCGTCGAGGAGCGCACCGGGGACGTCGTCCTCACGGTGGTCGGGGTGCACGGTCAACGAGAGGTCGAAGGCCACCGGCTCGTCGGGGCGCCGCACCGCCCGGAGGTAGCCCACCGCCTCGTCGCCCGCGAACGCCGCAAAGCCCGCCGACCCGGGTGCCGGAGCGCGCAGGTCGCGCCATACGGCATCGCCGAGCGCAGGGTGCTCGTCGCGGCGCTCGGACCGCTCGGCGAGGGCGTGAGCGAGGGCGGTCTCGTCGTCGCGGCCGTCCGGGCCGGGCGTCAGCGCTCGGACGTCGGCCACGGCCGCGAGGGTAGCGTCGGTGCCGTGCCCGCACCGGCGAAGAAGTCACCGGCGAAGAAATCCGGAGGGCCTGCGCTCGCCCGGGCCCCGCGCGGGGCGCGGACCCGAGCCGGGACCGTACGCGAGCGGTTGGCGTCGGAGTACCCGGGGAGCGCACCCGACCTCTGTGCGCTCGTCCACGACACCCCGTTCGAGCTCCTCATCGCCACGATCCTATCGGCGCAGTGCACCGACGAGATGGTCAACAAGGTCGCCCCGGTGGTGTTCGCGCGCTACCCGAGCGCGGCCGAGCTCGCCGCGGCCGACCCGGCCGAGCTCGAGGGGCTCGTCCACTCCACCGGGTTCTTCCGGTCCAAGGCCCGCAACCTCCTCGGCATGGGGGTGGCGCTCGACGAGCGCTTCGGCGGGGAGGTCCCCACCGAGCTCGACGACCTGGTCACGCTGCCGGGCGTCGGGCGCAAGACGGGCAACGTCATCCGATCGGTTGCGTTCGGCCTGCCCGGTCTCCCGGTGGACACCCACGTCGGGCGGCTCTCGATCCGGCTCGGCCTGACCACCGAGACCGACGCGGTCAAGGCCGAACACGCGCTCAACGCCCTCGTCCCGCCGGACGAGCGGGGCGCGTTCTCGCTCCGGCTGATCCTCCACGGCCGCCGGGTCTGCGACGCGCGACGTCCCCGGTGCGACGTCTGCCTCCTGAACGACGTCTGCCCCTCGGCGTTCGCCGTCTGAGCCCGCACCCGCGGGACCCGCCGGCGCGGCCTGGCTCAGCCGAGGTGGGTCGCGGCGCGATCGAGCTGGCGGCGGGCCGACACCAGGGAGCGTTCCGCGGCGAAGAGGTCCGAGGCCACGGCGGAGTCGGGTGAGTCGTCGTAGTGCTCGGCCACGGCCACCACCCGACGGATCAGCTCCTCCACCTGGGAGCGGACGGTGGAGATCTCGGCGAGGTCGGAGTCGATCGACACGACGACGAGTATGCACGGGGGGACGCCGAGCCCGCACGGTTACGATTCTCCTCTCATGCTGGCCCGGTCCGACCTCCGCGGCGTGGCGGACCTTCGGTCCGCGCTCGCCCCTCCGCCCGTGGACCCGGGGCCGGTGGAGGCCGTGCGAGCCGTCCTGGCCGACGTCCGGGCCCGGGGTGACGCTGCGGTGCGTGACCTGACCGAGCGTTTCGACGGGTGCCGGGTGGACGACCTGCGGGTGCCGGCCTCGGCCCTGGCGGCCGCGCTGGCCGACCTGTCCGGGGAGGTGCGCCGGGCCCTCGATCGGGCCCACGGCGAGATCCTCGCCTACCACTCGGCCCAGACCGACGGCGGGTTCACGCTCGAGCGGGGAGGGATCCGGCTGACCGAGCGTGTCGTGCCCGTGCGGCGGGCCGGCTGCTACTCGCCCGGGGGCCGGGCCGCCTACCCCTCCACCGTGCTCATGACCGCGGTCCCGGCCCGGGTCGCGGGCGTCGCGGAGATCGCCCTGTGCGTCCCGCCCGGTCCCGACGGGTCGGTGCCGGCGGTCACCCTGGCCGCCGCGGCAGTGGCGGGGGTCGACGAGGTGTACCGGATCGGCGGTGCGCAGGCCATCGCTGCGCTGGCCTACGGCACGGAGTCGATCCCGGCGGTCGACGTGATCGTCGGGCCGGGCAACGCGTACGTTGCGCTCGCCAAGCGTGAAGTCGCGAGCGCAGGCCTGGTGGGCATCGACGGTTTCGCCGGACCGTCCGAGGTGGCGATCGTGGCTGATTCCGACGCCGACCCGACCTGGGTCGCCGTGGACCTCCTCGCCCAGGCCGAGCACGGCCCCGGGGGCGCAGCGGTGCTGGTGACCTGGGAACCGGCCGTCGCCGACGCGGTGGACGCCGCGCTCGGCGCCCTGCTGTGCGACGCGCCCCGCCGGACCGATATCGAAGCCACGCTCGCGTCGGGCGGTCGCGCCGTGATCGTCGACGACGCCGAGGCCGCCCTGACGGTGGTGGACGTGCTTGCCCCCGAGCACCTCGAGCTCGTGTGCGCCGGCGCCGGCGCGTTCGCCGACCGGGTTCGCAACGCAGGCGCGATCTTCGTCGGCCCGTACGCGCCGGCCGCGCTCGGCGACTACATCGCAGGGGTCAACCACGTGCTCCCGACCGCGCGCAGCGCGCGCTTCGCCGGGGCGCTGCGGGTCGACACGTTCTGCAAGCGAATCCACGTCGTCGCGACCGACGCCGCCGGCCTCGCCGCCGTTGCGCCCGCCGTGGTGACGCTGGCGACCGAGGAGGGTCTCGCCGAGCACGCCCGCTCGGTGACCGTGCGCCTCGAGGCGGCACCGGGGGCGAGCAGGGTGCAAGCCTCGTGAGCCTTCCCGCGCCCCGGCCCGACCTCGCTGCGCTCGAGGGCTACCACTCGCCGCAGCTCACCGTCGACGTGCGTCTCAACACCAACGAAAGCCCGTTCCCGCCACCTCCCGAGTTCGTCGCAACGTGGTTGCGCGAGCTCGCGGCCGTGCCCCTGCACCGCTATCCCGACCGTGGGGCCACTGCCTTGCGCGACGCCATCGCCGCGCACCTCGATCAGCCCGCGGCCCGGGTCTTCGCGGCGAACGGTTCCAACGAGGTGCTCCAGACGATCCTCCTGACCTACGGCGGTCCGGGCCGGTCGGCGTTGGTGTTCGAGCCGACCTACGCGCTGCACGCCCACATCTGCCGGATCACGGGTACCGGGGTCCTCGCCGGTGAGCGCACGTCGGACTTCCGGATCTCGCCCACCGAGGCGGCCATGGTGATCCGGGCGGAGCGCCCGGCGGTGGTGTTCGTGTGCAGCCCCAACAATCCCACCGGCACCGTCGAGGCGCGCGCGACGCTCGAGGCCGTGCTCGGTGCCGTGGTCGACACCGAGCACGGCCTCGAGCGTCGCGCGCGCCTCGACGGTGCCGGTGGGATTGTTGGGGCTGCACACGAACACCACCGCCGGGCGCTCCGCCCGGATCACCATGGCCGCCTCGGTGGGCGAGATCCGGAAGT
>JBJSXO010000260.1:0-3188 GCA_046086425.1 Actinomycetota bacterium
TCCCGCTGTAGTCGTCGGCCCACGTGATCTTCGGGAAGTCCGGCTGCGGCGGCCCGCAGTTCCCGCAGACCGACGCGGTGCCGAGCACGCTCGTCGGCGGATTGATGGAGATGCTCGTGCCGGACGAAGCGTTGCCGCAGATGAGAACCTGCCCGGAAGTCGTCCAAGCACACTTCCCGTTGCCCCCATTCTGCGGGCCACCGGCGTTGATCGTCAGATCGCCCTTCGCCCAGAGGTTCCCGTCGATCTTCACCGATCGCTGGAGCGTGACGGACCCGCGCAGTACGTAGACGCTGCCCGCCGTGGACAGCTGACCGCTGTTCACGAACAGCGAGTCGGGGTTGGACGGACAGTCCGGCGCGATGCCGACGGGGTCCCTGCCGATGAAGTAGAGGTCGGCGTACGACCCCGTCACGGAGAAGCGGTTCCCCATCTCGCAGATGAACATGCCCGCGAACGCACCGCGGAGGTTGGCCCGGACGCTCCGCATCTGCAGGACGGACTGCATGGTGCGCCGAACACAGCCGGCGGCACCGGCGGCGCATCCTCGGGGCACGGAGCCCGTGGACGTCAGGCGGACCCAGAGTTCGGGCGGGAAGGTCTTGTCGGTGTAGGTCCCCGGGCTGAGGGGCTGGGCGAGGGCAGCATCCGCGAAGTACTCGGCCTTGATGACGTACGACGCGAGCGATGGGATGCCCACCACCTGGCCGTTCGTATCGGGCCAGTTCGTCGGCGTCGACCAGTTGGTCGTCCACGTGTTCCCGGACCCCGTCCACGGGGCGGTCGTCAGCTTGTCGATCGAGGAGTTCTCCAGGACCGCCGAATACGCGTCGATGCCGGCCTCGGCGGCATTGATCGCCGACAGCCGCGCGCGCGAGTTCGCGCTGCCCACGACGTTGTGGAAGGCGTCCGCGAGGATCGCCGTCGTGATGACGAAGACGATGAGCGTGATGGCGAGGGCGACCACGAGGGCGACCCCCTCGTCGCGTCCCGCGAGGCGTCGGAGCCGACTCATGGGAGCGAACACTCGCTGGCGTAGGGCGCACCGATCTGCTGGTTGCGGACCGACACGAGGAACGGGACGGTGATGCGCCGCGTCGCGTCCTGGGCGACCGAGAACGTCGCCGAGACGCCGGTGTAGTACGTGGCGAAGGTGAGCGTCGTGTACTGGAGCGCGCGGACCTGGTTCGTGACCTGGAGCGTGCTGGTGGCCCAGCTGAGCGCGTCCGATTCGACGTACCAGCTCCAGTTCGAGACCGCCGGCGGGTTCGCGTCGGACGCGTAGTGGTACGACCGCAGCTGTCCGTGGATGCCCGAGGGGTCGTTGTCGTAGAGGTCCGTCGGCGGACCCGTCTTCGTCTTCTTCACCTTCTGACCCGGCCACGGGGACAGCGACCAGACCCAGCACTCGCGCTTGGTCGGATCGGAACGGGAGATGGTCAGCACCTTCACGGCCGGACAACTGTAGGAGACGTTGTTGGAGTCCTTGCACGCGACCGTCGCCGATTTCACCCAGTACCCGGACCGCACCTGCCCGTCGAGGACGCCGAGGGCCTGGCGGAGCTGGTCGGTCGCCGATCCCATCTCCTGGGACGTTGCCGCGGTGCGATTCGCGGCCCCGTAGGCGAGGCCGAAGACGGTGAGGGCGACGAGGAAGAGGCTGGCGGCGACGAGCACCTCGAGCAGGCCCAGCCCGGCGTCTCGCGTGTGCGCGTTCATGCCAACGCCTGGATCATGACGGTGGAGGCCCCGAGGGAAACGGACGCCGTCACGGTGGTCGTCGTGAAGCCTGAGACCGCCTGTCCTCCCCCGGTCTTGCAGAAACCGGCGTTATCCCACTGACCGTTCTTGCACTGCAGTCGCTGGATCGTCACGGACGCCTCGATCGTGGGTCCACCAACGAGGTAGGTCGTCGTGCCGGCCTGGGCGTCGTAACTGAGCGACTTCCCACATCCGGGCAGCGGGAAGCAGTCCCCCGGAACGATGTCCCAGCGATAGGTGAACTCCCACCACTGATTCGTCTTCGTTGGGGTGGTCGATCGACACGTGTAGTCGAGGCTCGCGGTCGGGACCGCCGGCGTGGATGACCCCGCGGACGAACACAGCGTCGTCGCGGTGAAGTCCGTCGAGCCGAGCAGGCCGGTCGCTGACGACTGCGCCTCATCGAGGGCACCAGGCGTGTTCTGAGCCGTCAGCGAGATGCCGTCCTGGGTGACGAGGCGAGCGATGGGGTAGGCCGTCGCGGAGAGGCCGGGGGCCGACGGTATCCCGAGCAGGTTCACCGCCATGTTCCTCGCGGCGGAAGGCTGCAGGGAGACCCCCGACGACGTCACGCTGGTTCCGTAGTCGAACCCGAGGGCCAGCGAAGGGATGATGACGACCTGCAGGGTCCACGGGAAGTCCACGCTCGCCCCGTCGAACGTCGAGTTGAACGGATACCGGATCTTGATCCATTGGCTGTCGCGCTTCACGGCCGACATCGCGCAGGGAGGCGCGGCGCCCGCCGAGTTGATCCACTTCGCGACCCACGCCGAGAGCCCGACCGACATCGGACACTGCGTCCCGCCCAGGGCGACGGGGGTTGCCGATGCGCTGGCTTCCCCGACGCCGCTGAGGTACTCGACGCGGAGCGACCCCAACGCCTGCTCGGCGATGGACGAGAGCGCCTGCGCTCCCGTCGAGTCGGAGATCGGGATGGGCGTCGCGGCATCATCGTCCGTCGTGATGAGCGTCTTCTGATCGATGACCGGCGGCGTCAGGGCTGCAGCGAGGGTCGCCGAGGTGAAGGATGCGGTCGCGACCGCAGCACCGGAGTAACTCATCTGGCTCGAGGCTCCCGCCAGCGCGAACGAGTACGAGTTGGAGTTCCCCCCTTGCGCGACCGTCACGGTGATCGCGGCGTCAGGGATGTTCGCCGAGGCGACCGAGCACGGGCCACCGACGCCCTGCGAAGGTCGCCCCAGGCACCCGAACCCCTGTGGGGACCAGAAGGTGCCCGCGACGAGCAACTGCTGCTGCGAGGTTCCCGCGCCGCCCCGCTTCGGGACCGACCAGGTGACGCAGACGGCGACCTTGTACGGCGAGGACGCGTCCTTGCGGGTGACGTAGGCGGCCCAGCCGTAGGTCACGTCGTCCACGGTCGCCGCGGCGAGGTTCCGGTGCGGATTGAGCGGGACGCTGGAACCGGC
>JBJSXO010000261.1:0-5721 GCA_046086425.1 Actinomycetota bacterium
CTGCGGGAGACGTTGGCACCGCCCTCGGTCGATCCGTACCCGTCGATGACGACACAGCCGAAGCGCTGCGCAAAGCGCTCGATGTCGAGGTCGGCGGCTTCGTTCCCGAACGCGACCTGGATCGTGTTGTCGGCGTCGTCGGGTCGTGGGGGAGTGGCGAGGATATAGGACAACGGCTTGCCGACGTAGTTGAAGTAGGTGACGCCGTACTTGCGGACGTCGGGGAGGAAGCCAGACGCAGAGAAGCGGCGACGGACCGCCGCGGTGCCACCGCTGATGAGCCACGGGCAGAACGCGGTGATCACTGCGTTCGAGTGGAACAGAGGCATCATCACGTAGAGCACCGAGTCGGGGCCCAGGCCGACGTTGGTGGTCAGGATCGAGGCGCTCTTCACCAGCCGGTCCTGCGAGAGGATGCACGCCTTCGGGGCACCGCTGGTTCCCGACGTGAACAGCAGCTGGTAGATGCCGTTGGCGTCGACGTCGCCGTCAGGGACCGGCGCCCCGGCGTAGGGTGCCACCGCGCGGATCCCGGCGTCGTCGTCGATCACGAGCACGCGGCCGTTCGCCGCGCCGAGGTCGAGCCCGTCGAGCAGCGACCGGTGCCGCTGCTCCGTGACGACGACTTGGCAGTCGGTGTAGGTGACGTCGCGAGCGAGTTCGGCCCCCCGTCGGGTGGGGTTGATCCCGACGAGCACGGTCCCGGTGAGGGCGGTCGCACCGAGCCACAACAGGTACTCGGGGCCGTTGTCGAGCAGCACACCGACGTGGCGGGGTGCCCCGGCCGGGAGGTGGTCGAGCAGGTACGCAGCGCGCTGCGCGCACCCGCGCACGTATTCGTCCCACGTCCAGGTGTCGTCCTCGAAGCGGATCGCGGTGCGGGGGTCACCGGCCCGGCTGCGCACGAGGTCGGCGACGGTGGCTCCGGTGGTCATGGGTAGTTTCTAGCGGGTCGGTCCACCCGCACGCGTCGCCCCGCTCCCCCGCCGCCCGGCGCCCTCGAGCCGGGCCGATCCGCCGGGTCACGATCGAGCGGAACTCCCGTGGGATCCCCAGGGATCAGGTCGAGATGATGTGGCACGACAACCGCACGCAGCTCTCCGGGCTCGACCACGTCGCGTACCTCTAGCCTGCACCGAGTGACCGGCTCCACCGGCCCCCGTGCGGGCTACGACCTCTCGTGACCGACGCCGAGCGCCGGTCGGGAACGTCGTTCCGGGTCTTCCGCCGGCGCGACTTCGCCGTGTTCTGGGGTGCGGCGCTCGTGTCCAACACGGGGAGCTGGATGCAGACGATCGCAGTGCCGTTCGTCGTCTACCAGATGACGAAGTCGACTGCCTGGCTCGGCTTCGCCGCGTTCATGAACTTCATCCCGGCCATGCTCGCCGGGCCCATCGGCGGGTCGTTCGCCGACCGGCATTCACGCAAGCGCATCCTGCTGGCGACCCAGTCGGTCATGATGGTCTCGGCCTTCACCCTTTGGGGGATCTGGGTCGCGGGCGTCGCCACGCCGGGACTGATCGTCACCATCGTGTTCGTGTCGGGCTTCGTGAGTGGAGTGAACATCACCACGTGGCAGGCGTTCGTGACCCAGCTCGTCGACGGTGACGAGCTCGTCGACGCCGTGCGGCTGAACTCGATGCAGTTCATGGGCGCGCGCGCGTTCGGGCCCGCGATCGCCGGAGTCGTGCTCCAGACCCTGGGGGCATCGGCTGCGTTCCTCCTCAACGCGCTGTCGTTCCTGCTCGTGCTCGGCGCACTGCTCGTCGTGCGTCCGCGTCCGCAGGTCTACTCGGACCACGCGGCGGGAATCCTTGTCCACTTCCGGGAGGGCTGGCGGGTGATGCGGGCGCGGACCTCACTGCTCCTCCCCATCGTGATGATCGGGGTCGTCTCCCTGCTCGGGACCTCGGTAATCCAGCTCGCGCCGGCGATGGCGCGCGAGATGTTCGACGTCGGGCGGGGCGCCTACGGTCTCCTCGTGGCTGCGTTCGGGATCGGCGCCGTGAGCGGATCGGTCCTGATCGCGTTCATCGCCGACCGGATGACGCGCTCGGTGGTGGCGCGGGTCGGGGTCGTCGGGCTCGCCCTCGGCGTCGTGACCCTGGGCCTGGCCCCGGTCTACGGATTCGGCGTCGTCGCCATGTTCGGCATGGGCCTGACCTACCTGCTGCTCGCGACCTCGCTCAACACCGGGGTGCAGGCCCGGGTCGAGGACGAGTTCCGGGGCCGGGTCATGGCGATCTACCTGTCGTCGCTGCTGCTGGGGGTGCCGGTCGGCGCGTTGATCCAGGGCAAGGTCGCCGAGGTCGTGGGCCTGCGTCCGGTGATCGTCGGCTCGGGGACGCTGCTCCTGGCGTGCGCGGCCTACGCCATCGTCCGCTACGACCGCCTGCACCCGCTCGACGAGAGCCTCGTGGACGCCGGCGCCGCCGGGCTGCTCGTGGCGCCGCCGGGAGGCCCCGGGGTCGACGGGAGGGACGGCGTATGAGCGATTTCGACGCGCGCGCAGCGACCTGGGACGATCCGGTGAAGGCGGAGCGGGCGGCGGTCGTGGCGCGCGCGATCGTCGAGACGATCCCGATCGGCCCGGGGACCCGCCTGCTGGAGTACGGCGCCGGGACCGGATTGGTCACCCAGGCGCTGCGCGACCACGTCGGGCCCGTCACCCTGGCCGACACCTCCAGCGGGATGCGCGCGGTCATCGCCGAGAAGGTGACGCAAGGGTCACTGCCCGACGCCCGGATATGGGACCTCGACCTCGCCACCTCTGTGCCGCCCGACGAGCAGTTCGACCTCGTCGTCACCGTCCTCACCTTGCACCACGTCCCCGAGGTGGACCCGGTGCTCGCGGCGTTCGCCCGACTGCTCGTCGGAGGCGGTCGTCTGGTCGTCGTCGACCTCGAGGCCGAGGACGGGTCGTTCCACGGTGAGGGCTTCACCGGGCACCACGGGTTCGTGCGCGCGTGGCTCGCCGAACGGCTCGAGGCCGCCGGCTTCACTGACGTGTCGTTCCGCTCCTGCCACGCGATCACGCGCAACGACGGCACCTATCCGCTCTTCATGGCGACCGCCCGGCGCGGGCGATAGCCATGGCGGTCGCTACTTGGCGGTGTTCGCAGCGCTGATGTTGGCCAGGTCCATGGCCCCGGTCCCTGACGCCTTGATACCCCGCGCGACGACGGAGACGTCCCACCCTGCGGCCTTCGCGCGCAGGGCGCCGACGGTGCAGTTCTCCTTGCCCCCGAGCGTGGTGAACGGGTCGTACTGGAACAGGCGCATCGCGTTCTCGTGGGAGATCTTGTCGATCTCGACGTCGGTGCACCCCGCCGCCTGCATCTGCTTCAGGAACTGCTCGGGCGACTGGGGCCATGTGCTGTCGGAGTGTGGGTAGTCGCACTCCCATGTGATCATGTCGAGGTTCATCTTGTGGCGCATCTCGACGCCCACCGGATCGTCGATCCAGCAGCACACGACCTGGTCGTCGAAGACCTGGCTCGGCGAGCGGTCGCCCATGTCCTGGCCGGTCCAGAAGCGGTGGCGGTCGTAGGTGTAGTCGATGCGCTCCCGGAAGTACGGGATCCAGCCGATGCCACCTTCGCTCAGGGCGTACTTCAGGTTCGGGAACTTCTGCGGCACCTTCGACCACACGAAGTCGGCGGCCGCCTGCACGAGGTTCACGGGGGTGAGCGTGATGAGCACGTCCATCGGTGCGTCCGGGGCCGTGATCACCATCTTCGAGCTCGACCCGATGTGCGCGCACACCACGGTGCCGAGGTCCTCGCATGCTGCGAAGAACGGATCCCAGTGCCCCGAGTGGATGCTCGGGTATCCGAGCTCGACGGGGTTCTCCGAGAACGTGATCGCGTGGCAGCCCTTCTCGGCGACCCGCCGGACTTCGGCGGCCATGAGCTCGGGGTCCCACATCGGCGGCAGGCAGAGGGGGATGAAGCGCCCGGGGTAGGCCCCGCACCAGCCGTCGATGTGCCAGTCGTTGTAGGCCTGCACCAGCGCGAGCGCGAGCTCGGGGTCGCCGTCGCGCGCGGTGCGGGCGAAGAGCTGGCCGCAGAACTGCGGGAAGCTCGGGAAGTTCATCGACCCGAGGACGCCGTTGGCGTCCATGTCCTTGACGCGGGCGTGGATGTCGTAGCAGCCGGGCCGCATCTCGTCGAAGCTCGTCGGGTCCATCGCGTACTCCTCGGGCGGACGGCCAGCGACGGCGTTGAGGCCGATGTTGGGGAGCTCGTCCCCGCGGAACGACCACACGTCGATCCCGGAGTCCTTGCGCACCAGCTTCGGCGCCTGGTCGACGAACTTGGCGGCCAGCCGGCCCTCGAACAGGTCGGGGGGCTCGACCACGTGGTCGTCGACGCTCACCAGGACCAGATCTTCGATGCGCATGGCACTCCTCCGGTGGTCGTGTTGTCTGGGCCGAATCGTAGTGACGTTCGCGCCGGTGTGCGTCCTCCGCCCGGCGGCCCCGCCCCGGGTGGCCCCGCCGGGCCCCCGGGGAGGGGGGTCAGGACGCCCGCTGGTCGAACGCGACCTTGATCGCCCCGCTGTCGGCCTGGGTGGCGAGGGTGGCGAAGGCCCGGCGCCAGTCGTCGAGCGGGAAGGTGTGGGTGAGCATCGGCGAGAGGTCGATGCGACCCGCGGCCGTGAGGTCCAGGTAGTGCCGGATGCCGTGGTCCCGCACGCCGTCGACCTCCTCCACGCCGAAGGCGTTGGAGCCCACCCACGACAGCTCCTTGAAGTACAGCGGCGTCCACTCCCAGGCCATCGGGCCGTGCACGCCGGCCTTCACGATGGTGCCGCGGGCTCGCAGCACGCGGGACGCGACCTCGAGGGTCTCCTTGCGGGTGACGGTGTCGTACACGACGTCGATCCCGCCGGGGTAGGCCATCGGCATCGGGTTGTCGCCGTGGAGCACGCCACCGGACCACTCGGCGATCTCCTCGATGAGCGCCCGGGCCGGCTCGTGCGCGAAGACCCGGTGTGCGCCGAGCTGCGTTGCGAGAGTCGCCTGGGCCTCGAAGCGCGCGATCACGCCGACCTCCACGTCGGGGTACAGCGCCCGCAGGATCGCGATCGCGGTGCTGCCGAGCGCGCCTGCGCCGTACACGATCACCTTGGTCCCGGGCTGCGGTGCGTGCCGGGTCACTGCGTGCAGCGACACCGCGAAGGGGTCGGCGAACACCGCGAGCTCGTCGGCCATCCCGTCGGGCACCCGGAACAGCATCGAGTCGTGGGCGACCATCTCGCTGGCGAAGCCACCGGGCAGGTCCGTCGACGTGCCGATGTGGATGCCAGGCGCAAGATCACCTTCGGTGAAGTTCCAGCAGAGGCTGAGGTCGCCGACTGCGCAGGCGGGGCACACCGGCGAGATGCCCCGGGGCGCGCACGACAGCCACGGGTTCAGTACCACCCGATCACCCACGGCGAGTCCGGCCGCCTCGGGCCCGAGCTCCACGACCTCGGCGACGACCTCGTGCCCGAGGATCTGGGGGAACGACGAGAAGTCGATCATGGGGTTGGTCGGCATCGGGTGGGCCGGGTCGGGCTTGCCCCAGTCCATGAAGACCTGCTTGGCGTCGGAGCCGCAGATGCCGGTGAGCCGGGGCCGGATGCGGACCCAGTCGGGTCGGGGGAGCGCGCGGGGCTCGACGTCGCGCAGGGCCATGGGGGTGTGGGCCAACCCGTCGAGCAGCGGGTTGCCGGTGG
>JBJSXO010000262.1:0-5095 GCA_046086425.1 Actinomycetota bacterium
CGGCGGGCTGCCGTACCACGGAGGGCCGGGGAGCAACTACATGGGCCACCCGATCAGCCACGCGGTCGACGCGATCCGTGCCGGTGCGCACCGGCACGTGATGGTCACCGGGGTGGGCATGCACATGACCAAGCACGTGGCCGCAGTGTGGTCGGCTGAGCCGGGCCCGTGCCGGCCGGGCGCGACCGAGCCGCAGCGCGCGGCCACCGCCGACGACCCGGTGCGCATCGCCGACACCGCGCGCGGCCCCGCTGCGGTGGAAGCCGCCGCAGTGGTCTACGACCGTGGCAACGCCCCTGAGCACGCCGTTGCGGTGTGCCGACTCCCCGACGGCCGGCGCGCCTACGCACGCTCGACCGACGCCGACGTGATGCGCGCGGTCGCCGACGGGGACTGGGTCGGGGCCACGGCACGCCTGTCCCCCCGCGACGACGGCACCCACACGCTCGACCTGTGAGCGCGCCGCCCCCGCCGGGGTGCCGGGGTCAGAGCGCGGTGTAGGAGAAGCGGCGCAGCACCACGTCGACGGCCTGGCCGTTGCTGGGTGCCTTGCCCTGGTAGAGCCAGAGGTTCATGCGGGCGTTCTCGCCGCCGGGCACCGGCACGTCAGCACCCGTGTAGGACCACTGCTCCACCGGTGAGCCGTTCACCACGGTGGCGAAGTCGATGCGGTTGCTGCGCCAGGTGAACCGCACGATGGTCGGCACCGTGGACCCGATGGTGAAACGGCGGAGGTTGCCCGCGGTGCCGTAGGGCTGCACCACCCACTGGGCGTTGGTCGGGTCGTTGGCCGAGCCCCAGCGGGCGGCCTCGAAGTCGATCTCACGGTGGTTGTAGTCGGGTAGGTCGTTCCAGGTGAAGAGACCGAGCACGACCCGGGAGTTGAGGTTGGAGACGTCGGAGCCGAGCTCCCACTCGTAGGTCCCGTAGCCGAGCGACTCGTTGAGGACCACCTCGCCGCAGGTCCAGGACCGGCCCGACTTGGTGATCCTGAGGTGCAGGTACCCCGAGGCGTCCACGGTCACGTTGGCGGCCGAGAACACATTCGGCCCGGGGCCGACCTTGCTCCGGCTCGTCTTGACCGTCCACGTCCGACCCGAGAACGACACCGTCGAGGCGGCCGCCGCCCCGGCCACGTCGGCCGCGCCCGCTGCGTCGTCGGGTCCGGAGACCGCCGGGTCTGGCGGGTCCAGCGTCCCGGGAGCGGTTGCGCCGGGACCGTCCACCGGCGCGGGTGCTGGTGCCGGACCGCGTCCTTCCGCCGGACCGCGTCCATTCGCGCCCGGGGCCTCGACCGGTCCGCGCGCCTGCGCGCCGGCGGGGACCGACGGCACCGCGGCGGTTGCGCCGAGGCCCGCACACACCGCCACCACGAGCCACGGTCGCCACGGGCGCGCGCGCCGGGTCGGGTTTCGGTGCTGCTGCCTGGCCATGGGGCGACGCTAACCCGGCGAGCCGCCCGTGGGAACCGGGGTGTGACGCGCGGCTCAGGCGGCAGGCTGCACC
Source organism: Actinomycetota bacterium (assembly GCA_046086425.1). Lineage (GTDB taxonomy): Bacteria > Actinomycetota > Acidimicrobiia > IMCC26256 > PALSA-555 > CAIUKV01. The sequence continues at coordinate 1,507 of JBJSXO010000262.1, forward strand.
GGCGCGGTGGCGTCGGTGAACAACGGTGACGCCACGAGCAGGTCGGCCGTCGCCCGGTTGCACGCCACGGGGATGTTCCACACCACGGCGATGCGCAGCAACGCCCGCACGTCGGGTTCGTGGGGCTGGGCCTCGAGCGGATCCCAGAGGAACACCAGCGCGTCGAGCCGGCCCTCGGCGATACGGCACCCGATCTGCTGGTCACCGCCGAACGGACCGCTGCGCAGGCACTCGACCTCGAGGCCGAGCTCGTCGACGAGTCGGTGCCCGGTGGTGCCCGTCGCCATCAGCACCTGCCGCTCGAGGACCGCGCGATGACACCGGGCCCAGTCGACCATCTCGTCCTTGCGGGCGTCGTGGGCGACCAGCGCCACACGCTTGGTGGGGGTGAGGATCCGTTCCATGCCCCCATGGTCCCTGCCGCAGGCGTCGGCGCGGTGACGACGACGTGAACAGCCGGTGACGATCGCGACGACGGCTCAGGTCGCGGCGGAGGGGACCACCAGGCGCACGCGAGTGCCGAACTCGCCACCGGTGCTGTCGATCGTCAGGGTCGCGTTCAGACGCCGGGCCCGCTCCTGCATGATCCCGAGGCCCAAGCTGCCCGGCTTCGGCCCGGGCTCGAAGCCGGTGCCGTCGTCGGTTACCTCGAGCACGGTCGCCGACGCGCCGTCGACCTCGTCGTCGAGGAGAGTCACGGTGACCCGCTTGGCCGCAGCGTGCCGCTCGATGTTGGTGAGCGCCTCCTGGGCCACGCGGTACACCTGCAGCTCGGCGTCGGGGGTGAGGTGCTTGCCGTAGCCGTCGACGTCGACGTCGACCTCGATGCAACACCGGTCGGCGAAGCGCCCGGCCAGCTCGGCCACGGCGGGGCCGATCCCCACCACCTCGAGCAGCTGGGGGCGCAGCTCGGAGCAGATCCGGCGCAGCTCCTCGAGGGCCACGTCGAGGCGCAGCACCGCACTGCGCGTGTCGGCGGCCACGGTGGCCGCGTCGTCGTCTCGCCGCTCGTCCAGGTCGCCGATGGTGAGCAACTGGGTGCGCAGCGCGGAGAGCTGCTGGCCGATCTCGTCGTGGAGCTCGGCGGCGATGCGGCGGCGCTCACCCTCGCGGGCGGTCTCCATCGCGTCGAGCAGGGCCTGGGAACGGTCGAGCTGGTTACGGTAGTCGGCACGCTGGGAGGTCACGTCGAGCGAGAGGCCGCACACCCCGGTGAAGTTCCCCTCCGCGTCACGGGTGGGGACGTCGATCACGTGGACGTCGATCTGTGACCCGTCACGCCGGCGGGCCCGGAACTCGCCCTGCCAGCACATCCCGGCCTCGAGCTGGGCCATGATCTCGGCTGCCTGCTCGGCACTCGACGGGGCCACGATGAGCTCGAGGATCCGCTTGCCCAGCGCCTCCTCGGCGGGCCAGCCGTAGATCTCCTCGGCGTAGTCCGACCAGTAGGTGACCACGCCCTCGGCGTCGACCACGATCACCGAGATGGGGATCGCGGAGTTGATGTGCTCCAGGGGCGTGGTCGAGAACGCCGGAAGCTGGGCGAGGCCGGCGGCGACCGACTCGAGCGTGCGGACCGGATCGTCAGCGGTCATGGTGCACCACGGAGTCGGCGTCGACGAGGTCGTGGATGATCGCATACGCCACCAGCCCGGCGTTGCCGTCGATGCCGAGCTTGTCGAGCACCCGGCGCCGGTAGGTGGTGACAGTACGCTGGTCGAGGATCAGGTCGGCGGCCACCTCGGAGATGCGGAAGCCGTTGGCCAGCCGGATGAACACCTCCCACTCGCGCGGCGAGAGGCGCGAGTGGGGCTGCGCCGACGACTCCCGGTTGACCAGCGCGTTCACCAGCTCGGACGGCAGGTGCACGTCGCCGCGGCGGATGGCGCACAGCGCGTCGACGAGCTCGCTCGGCGCCGCGCCCTTGCCCACGAACGCACGGGCCCCGGCCTCGACGCACACCAGGCCGATGCTCGACACCGGGTGGTTGGTGAACACCAGCACCTGGGTGTCGGGATAGGTGCGCAGGATCTCGGGGATGACCTCCACGCCGTTGCAGTCGGGCAGGCTGATGTCGAGGATGCACACGTCGACCGGCCGGCGGCTCAGGTCGTCGAGGAGGTCACGGGCGGTGGCCGTGCTCGACACCACCTCGAACCCTGCGGTCGAGGCGAGGATCCGCACCACGCCTTCGCGCACGACTGCGTGGTCATCGCACACCGCGATGGTGGTCTGCGCCGCGGCCGACGCGCGCCCGGGAGCGTCGCCAGGGGTCGGATCCGTGGTGAACGTCTGGGTCGTCATCGCCCCTCCTTCGTCGCGCGTGGTCGAGCACCGATCGATCCGTCCGGCCGGCGCAGGTGTCAAGCGCCGGGGCCGAACCGCTCACAACATCTGACACAACGGGACGCTTCCATGCTGTCAGTAGTTGACTACTGACTGCCACAAACCCGACAAATCCTGAGCCGGACCTGAAGCAGCGCCGCGACCCGCGATCTGTTGTCGCACCACGAATTGGGCCACGCGAAGGCCCGGAACGGCCCGCATCCGGTCACACCGGCCCCAACCCTCACCGGGACACACACTGGACAGATGGCCAGACGCCGAGGACTCCCGGACTGACCTTGTCGCGATCGTGGCCCGCCTGCTTGCATGACTCCGATGGACGAACTTCCCCCTGCGGGGCAGGACTCCGCAGCGGGTGCCGACGCTCTGGGAGAGGCGCGCGCGCTGCTCGCGGCCGGGGTCGTGGGGGGCGACGTGTCGGCCCCGGGGATCAGCCGCGTCACCGGCGTCCACGTCGCCGATGTGGAGGTCGCGCTCGAGCGGTGTGTCGCCGCCGGGCTGGTCGGCGCGGGCGGCACCGTCGAGCCAGCCACCGCAGCGGCACTCGAGGCCGAGATCCCACCCGAGCGCCGGGCCGAGATCCACGCCATCGCCTCCCGGCACTGGATGGCCGCGGGACCCGAGCACCTCGTGGACGCGGTCGCGCACGCCCGGGCCGCCGGCAACCTGGTGCCGACCAACGCGGTCGTGCTCCTCGCCCAGCGGGCCGGGCAGATGTGCCTCTCGCTCAACGACTATGCGTCGGCCGCGGACCTGCTGCAGGTGGCGGTCGACCTCGATGCCGCCGACGACCCGGTGGCCCTCGGACACCGGCTGGTGGACCTCGCGCGCGCGCTCGACGGGCTCGGCCGGGTGCGCGAGGTGCGCGACTGCCTCGGCCGGGCCGCTGCGCTCGGCGAGCTCGCCGACGATCCCCGCCTCGTCGCCCAGGCCGCGGTGCTGAGCGCGTTCCCGCTCGAGTGGTACGCCGGGAACCGCCACGCGGCCGCCATGCTCGCGCGCGCCGAGGCCATGGACCTCGACGAGGCGGCCGCGGTCATGGTCACCGCGGTTCGTTCCGTGGTCGAGATGCGGATCCCGGTGGACCACGCCGACGACCAGCAGTTCGCCTGGGTGACCCGGCCGTCGGTGGGCCACCCCCTCGCCGAGGACGCGCTCCGGCGCTCGGAGGGCCTGGGTCCCGACGTGCGGGGTCTGGCCACGCTGGCGTGGCGCACCGCCCACCGGGCGCCTGCGCTGCTCG
>JBJSXO010000263.1:0-2103 GCA_046086425.1 Actinomycetota bacterium
TCCATGCGGGCCGTGAGCGTGGCGAGGAGGCGCTGCCGGCCGTCGGTCAGCACCGCGAGGAGCAGCGCATCCTTCGACGCGAAGTGGCGGTAGAACGCCTGGTTGGACAGCCCGGCGGTCCGCACCACGTCGCTCACCCGTGGCTCGATGTCGCCGGACTCCCGCATCACCGCGCACGCGGCGTCGAGGAGTCGCTGGACCTCGTCGGTGTACGCCGCGCGCCGCTCGTCGACCGCCCGGTCGGCGAGATCGGCGACGACCGACGTGGGCGACGCGGGGGCGAGAACGTCGTTCCGCATCTGAGGAACGCTATTCCGCCCACAGGGCGGCGGCAACCTTGCGGCTAGGTTCCCGGCGTGCGGCCCACGTGGCGTGGCCACCTCCAGATCATGCGGGTGGACCACTGGTTCAAGAACGTCTTCGTGCTCCCGGGCGTCGTCGTGGCGCTCAGCGCCCAGGACTCGGTGGAGTGGGGCCCGCTCGCCTGGCGCTTCGTCGCCGGGATGACCGCCGTGTGCCTGATCGCGTCGAGCAACTACGTGATCAACGAGGTGCTCGACGCCCCGTCCGACGTCCACCACCCGGTGAAGCGGTCCCGGCCGGTGCCGTCGGGTCTCGTGAACGTGCGCCTCGCCTTGGTCCAGTGGATCGTCCTGATGGTCGTCGGCCTCGGGCTCGGCGCGCTGGTGAGCGTCTACGAGGCGCTTGCGCTGCTCGGGCTCTGGGTGGCCGGCTGCGTGTACAACATCCGGCCGGTGCGCACGAAGGACGTCGCCTATCTCGACGTGCTGACGGAGGCGGTCAACAATCCGATCCGGATGCTCATCGGGTGGTTCATCGTCGCGTCGTCTCCCGTTCCGCCACTGTCGTTGCTCGTGAGCTACTGGATGATCGGGTGCTACTTCATGGCCCTCAAACGCTTCGCCGAGTACCGCGACATGGCTGGCTCGCGCGACATGCAGATCCGGTACCGACGCTCGTTCGCTCGCTACGACGAGAAGCGGCTGCTCGTGGCAATCATGTTCTCCGGGTCCACGGCGATGCTCTTCTTCGGCGCGTTCGCGATCCGTTACCGGCTCGAGTTGATCCTCGCGTTTCCCCTGATCGCGTTGATCATGGCCATGTACCTCGACCTGGCCTTCCGGCCGTCGAGTCCCGTGGAGCATCCGGAGAAGCTCTACCGGGAGCGCGGGCTGATGATCGCGGTGATCGCGTGCGCCGTCCTCGTCGTGGTGCTGCTGTTCGTGGACGTGCCCGCGCTGGCCCGCTTCTTCCCGCGTGGGTTCCGCTTCCGCTGATTGCCGGTTCGCTCAGGCCGGGGTCGCGACCGGTTCCTGGGTGGTGTCGGCTGGGAGCGGTGCACGCCGCACTCGGACCCAGACCGCGTCGACGGCGACCGCAGCGAGCAGGCACAGGCAGGTCTCCGCGCTGGCCCGATACCGGTTCATGTAGAAGGTGATCGTGATCGCGATCAGGACGACCACCAGGGGCGCGATCACGGGGAGCACGGTGACGCGGCGGCGCCACAGCACCACGACGCCCCCGACCGACAGGAGCGCCAGGGGGTAGTACGCGAGCGCGCCGCCCCAGGCGATCCCGGGCTCCCGCCCCTCCACGTACTCGTCCTTGTGGACCTGGTCGAAGCCGTGGACGAGGTCCCAGACGCCGGCGAACCGGGCCCAGCGGGCGAGCACCACGACCGGCAGGCGCCCCCGGTGCGCGTCGATGTAGTCGAGCGCCTCAGCGCGGAACTCGACCTCGTTGACGGACCGGTCGTTCTTCCAGGCCTCGATGCGTTCGTACGTCGGCTCTGCGCAGCGGAAGTCCCAGTAGCCGATTCCCTGCCCGTAGTACGTACTGTCGCAGGTTGCGGTGAGCAGCGTGTAGCCGTAGTTGTCGGACAGCGTCACCGGGCGCTCGAAGCGGGAAAGGTTGAAGACGACCCACGGCCCGGCCAGCAGGACGATGGCGACGCCACCGAGCGCGATCCAGCGGATGCGGTCCTTCCATCCCGTGCTGTGAGTCCGGAGAACCAGGGGGAGGAACAACACCGGTACGAGGAGCGCAAGCTCCGAGCGCGACAGCATCGCGAGCGCGCACGCG
>JBJSXO010000264.1:0-2064 GCA_046086425.1 Actinomycetota bacterium
CCGTGCGGAAGTGCCCCTCGGGGTCGAGGTGGGTCAGGAGGCCGCCGAGGTCCCGCTCGTCGGCGCCGTAGCCGTGGACGAGCAGCAGGACCCGCTGTGCCGTGGTAGAGGCTGATCGGGTGGATCCGCACGTAGTCGCCGGTGTGGGTGGCGTTGATGACTTGGCCGTTGCCGGCGTAGATGCCGATGTGACCGGGGAACCACGCGAGGTCGCCGGGCTGGATCTGGCTGAGCGGGATCCGCGGGAACATCGAGTACTGCGACTCGGAGTTGTGCGGCATGTACACACCGACCTGGGCCCAGGCCTGCTGGGTGAGACCGGAGCAGTCGTAGCAGTCGGGACCCACCCCGGCGTAGCAGTACGGCTTGCCGAGCTGCGCGGCCGCGTAGGCGACCACGGCCCCGGCCGCGCCGCTCACGGGCGGGATGTTGGCCGAGATCTGCTGGGAGGTCCGCGTCGCTGCAGCCGCCGCCTCGGCGGCCGCGCGCCGGGCCCGCTCCTGGGCGACGAGCTGGGCGATCTGGCCGTCGATCCCGCTCTTGATCTTCTCGAGCGCAGCCTTTTGGCTGTCGAACTCCGCCTCCTGGGCCTTCAGGGAGTCCTGCTGCTTCTGCAGGTCGGCTCGGAGCCGCTCGGCCCGGCCCTGCCGCGTGGCGAGGTCCTCTTTCGCCCGGGCGAGCTGGACGAGGAGCTGGTCGTCGCGCTGGCTGGTCGCGTTCGCGTACTTGCGCCGTGACGCCTGCTCGCGGATGTCGGTGTCGAACTCGCTGACGCCGTTGCTCCCGGCGGAGCGGTACACCGTCGCGGCCCGCTCGCGCACGAGCGCCGTGACCCGAGTGACCTCGGCCTGCGCGTTCTGGATGCCGGTCTGGGAGTCGGCGATGGTCTGCTTCGCCGAGTCGATCTGGAACTCGGTCGCCTTGATCTGCTCGTACAGCACCCCGAGCTGGGACCCGATGTCGTTCATCTGGGACTCGAGCTGGGCGGCCTGGGCGCGCAGGTCGTCGATCGGGGCGGCACTCGTGCTGGCCGCGGGAACGGCGGCGAGGAGGGCCCCGGCGGCGCCGAGGACGAACAGCGACCGGGCCAGGGTGCGGCGGGGCGATCGGCGGGAGCGTCGGTTCGGTGTCAGCATCAGCTCGGAGGCGTCGAGTCGTCGGGGACCAGAGGTGGTTCGTGACCGGAGGCGCAGTTCGAGGTCCGTACGGACAAGGCCCGTACGTCGTCGACGTCCGGGCTCGGGCGCGACCCTAGCGCGTCCATCCCCGGATCCGAGGCTTCGGCGGGGTTCGGCGCCGGAATCCTTTACCCCGGGCGGCCTCGGGCGGGCGAGGGCGGGGTGGACTAGGCCGGGAGGGCGGGCCAGCCGGCGGTGGCCGGCGGGTTGGTGCGGTGGGCGATCTCGGGGCTCGTCCAGGCCAGTGCCTTGGCAATGGCCCGGGTGCTGCGCTGCCACGCGGCGAGGTCCCAGCCCTCGGCCACGTTGGCCAGGGTGGCGTCCTGGCGCAGGTGCACGAGCGCGGGAAGCCGTTCGAGGCCGAGGCTCCCGATGAGCGCACGGTCGGGGTCGAGGAACACCGAGTACTTGCCGCTGCCCCGCTCGAGGAGCCGGTGGGCCATCGGCGCGGGGCCGGGGACCACGAACGCGACCCGGGCGTCGGAGTCGCCGAACGTGGCGAAGATGCGCTCGCCGACCGGGACCCACTGGGCGCCCTCGACCCGGTCGGGGAGCACGACGAGGACGAGGTGGAACATCGTCGTCCAGTCGTCGAGCGTGCGGGTGGTGCCCGCCAGGGTGGTGAGCGCGAGCGTCGGGTCGGGGTTCTTCGCCATAGCCACGAGGAACGTAGCGCGTGGGGCGTGGGGGAACCCGAACCCACCGCCCCTCGCCGCTGCGGGGCTACTCGATGCCGATGGCTCGCAGCATCGAGGACGGCATGTCGTCACGACCGGCGGCGAGCAGCGCGGCCCGCTCGACGTTGATCGGGTCGCGCTCGGCCCGCTCGAGCCACCCGTCGAAGGGCCCGGCGCCGATGCGGGTGGGGTCCCCGCCGGCGGCGACG
>JBJSXO010000265.1:0-4241 GCA_046086425.1 Actinomycetota bacterium
GGTTGCCCGTGGGCTCGTCGGCGAAGATCACCGCCGGCCGGCTCACCAGCGCCCGGGCCACTGCGACGCGCTGCTGCTGACCACCCGAGAGCTCGTTGGGCCGATGCTCGACGCGATCGGCGAGGTGGACGGTCTCGATGATCTGGGCCAGCCAGTCGGGATCCGGCTTCCTCCCGGCGAGCGCGAGCGGAAGGGTGATGTTCTCGAGGCCGGTGAGCGTGGGCACGAGGTTGTACGACTGGAAGACGAAGCCGATCTTCTCGCGCCGGATCAGCGTGAGCTCCTTCTCGCTCATGCGGCTGATCTCGTCGTCGCCGAGGAACACCTGGCCCGACGACACCCGGTCGAGGCCGGCGAGGCAGTGCAGCAACGTCGACTTGCCCGAACCCGACGGGCCCATGATCGCCGCGTACTGGCCTCGGCGGAACTCCACCGACACCCCTGCGAGAGCGTGGACCACGGTGTCCCCCGCCCCGTAGACCTTGGTGACGTCCACGGCCCGGGCGGCGGTGGACGTGGACGGAGGGGCCGAAGCGGGTGCGGTCACGGGTTCCTTCGGGGTCGGTGGGGATCGCGGAGGCCGAGCGACGGTCCCAGGTTAGGGGCTCGGCTCCGGCGTGGGTTCCCGGACCAGCGGGGCGTCCGCCGGCTCGCCGTGGCGGCCGAGCCACAGGAACCACCCCAGGCCGAAGCCGAAGAGCGCAACGCTGACCCAGGCGTTCACCCGGAGGCCGAGGAGACGGTGGGCGTCGTCGATCCGGAGGTTCTCGAGGAAGAAGCGGCCGAACGTGTAGCCGACGACGTACAGCGCGGTGAGCTGGCCCCGTCGGAGGTGGAGCCGCTTGTCGATCTGGAGCAGCACCACTCCACCGAGGAGGCAGTAGAGCGACTCGTAGAGGAAGGTGGGGTGGAACGTCGCGTACGCCGCGTATCCCGACGGCCGGTGCTCCGGCGAGATCTCGAGGGCCCAGGGAAGCCCGGTGGGGCGGCCGAACAGCTCCTGGTTGAACCAGTTGCCCCAGCGTCCGATGGCCTGGGCGAAGAAGAGGCCCGGTACCACGCAGTCACTCACTGCGAGCGCCCGCACGCCCTTGCGCCGGGTGAGCACGGCGACCGCAACCGCCCCCCCGAGCACCGCGCCCCAGATGGCGAGGCCGCCCCGCCAGATCGCGAAGGCCTCGGGCCAGTCGCCGTGGTCGAAGCGCTGGTAGTCGGTGCCCACGTGGTACGCGCGAGCGCCGACCACGCCCGCGAGCACCACGACGAGGGCCCCGTCGAGGATGTCCTCGGGTCGCCCACCGCGCCGCTCCCACCGGACCATGGTCGTCCGCACGGCCACCACGACCCCGAGCGCGATCAGCAGCCCGTAGACGTGGACCGACAGCGGCCCGATCCCGATCGTGGCGTCCGAAGGGCTCGGGATCGAGGCGACCAGCGGGGGCACCGGGCGATGGTAGGGCCGCGACTGCGAGACTCGGCGGCGTGCGACCACTGCGGATCGAGCCCGGACCGGGCCAGGAGTCGGTGTGGGACTACCCGCGGCCGCCTGCGCTCGAGCCGGTCGACGCCCACCTGGTGGTGGTGCTCGGCGGCGTCACCGTCGCCGACACCCACGGCGCCTACCGGGTGCTCGAGACCAGCCACCCTCCGAACTACTACCTCCCGCCCGGGGACGTGCAGCCGGGCGCGCTCGTCCCCGCCGACGGGTCCTCGTTCTGCGAGTGGAAAGGCCGGGCCCGTTACTACACCGTGCGCGGCGGTGACCGGATCGAGGAGCACGCCGCGTGGTCGTACGACGCGCCCAGCCCGCGCTTCGTTCCCATCACCGGGTACGTCGCGTTCTACGCCGGGCGAATGGATGCGTGCTTCGTCGACGACGAGCGTGTCGTCCCCCAGGACGGTGGCTTCTACGGCGGCTGGATCACGTCGCGCGTCGTCGGTCCGTTCAAGGGCGGGCCGGGGACTCGGGGCTGGTGAGCTCCGAGCGAGCCTGCATCCGGGCGAGCGCCGTGACGATCGCGAGCGCGAGCGCCACGAGCACGACGGCGATGGCGAAGACCAGCGGCGTCGGCGTCGGCCACACCACCAGCACGACGAGGGCGAGACCGATCACCCCCGAGGAGAGGGCACCACGATGGGTGCGCACCCAGACCGCGACGGGGGGCACATCGGGGGACGAGCCGCGCAGTCGCTCGGCGATCCGACCGATCCAGCCCGGGCTCGACACCAGCGCGACCACGACGACCAGCAGCGCGGCTGCGATCACCAGCCACGACCAGTCGCGGAGCGCGGTGACGAGCGTGTCGTAGACGGCCTTGGTCGCCTCGGTGTCGAGCGACGCCTGATCGGCCTGGTCGACGGTGATCCGACGGCCGAGGTCGACCCCGACCGAGAGCAGGGCGGTGGTGCCGGCTACCGCCAGGCCGAGGGCTACCACGATCCGTCGCCGTCGCGGTGCGACGGCGATCGCCGCGACGACCGTCGCCAGGAACAGGATCGGGAGCACCACGGCGAGGTCGTCGAGAAGATTGAACAACGACTGCAGTTGCGGGATCAGGTCGGACTTCAACAGCGTGACCTCGATCGACCCTTCGGGAATCGGGACCTGCTTGAGTACCCCGACCCCTTCGTCGACGAGCTTGTCGCGCACGGCGTCGGCGACCGCCCCGAGATCGAGGACGATGGCGTCGCCCTGTTGCGTGAGCGCCGTGTTCTTGCCCTTGCCGGAGAACAACGCCACGACCTGGTCGTGGGCGACCGTGTTCGCCCGGATCCAGAGCGTCTCGAAGGTGTCGGACTCGAGGAAGCGCTCGGTCGTGGTGGTCGCGAGGTCTTGCAGCGATCCGGTCAGCGCAGGCCCGAGGACCTGCGTCGGGCCCGGCAGCGCCGAGGTGACCCGGTCCTCGAGGTCGGTGGCCGCGAACAACTCGGTCACGATGCGGTTGGCCAGCGCGTCGGTGACTGCGGGATCGTCGACCAGGGGGGTCACCGTGCTCACGTAGCCGTCGGTGCTCAGGATCCGGTCCTTCAGCCAGACCGCGGTGACGGTGAGCGGGGCGAGGATCGCGGCGAGCACCACCAGGACCACGGCGACGATCCGGCGCCAGCGCGGGGCGGGCTCGGAGGTCGTCCCGGATCCCGGATCGGGGCTCGGCGCGGTGCTGGACTCGGTCTCGTTCGGCATCGGCGAACCCTATCGGGCAGTCCTCGCTCGGTGCCGACCGCCTGCTTCCGGAGACCGGCGCGCTCGGGCCCGGCGCGTCATCCCGACGAGGTATCGACCGCCCTGCGCCCGTCCGACGCGACAGGCTCCGCGGCGAGGCCGTACTCGTCGATCTCCTCCGGGTTGCGTTCGATCTCCTCGAGGAAGTGGCCCTGGGCACGGTCGCGCAGCTCGGTTGCGCTGCCCCGGGGCATCAGCAGGACGCTCAGCGCCCCGAGGACGATCACGAAGAGGGTCATCACGAAGACCGAGTGCAGCGCGCCGGCGAACGCCTCCCGCACCAGGGCCTGCGCCGCCTCCGGGATCGACGACTGGTCACCGCTCGGGGTGAGCAGGCGCGAAGTGTCGACGGGCTGGCCCGGGAAGGCGGCGGCGAGCCGGCTCGTCAGACCGCTCAGCATGACGGCCGACGCCACGGCAACCCCGACGGCGCCACCGAGCTGCCGGGTGAAGTTCACGAGGCCCGTCGCCACCCCCATGCGCGGCAGGTCCACCGAGCTCTGCGCCGCCAGCGCCGTCGACATGAAGACGAACCCGGTGCCGAACCCGATGAACGCCATCGCGATGCTCACGTCGAAGCGAGTGGCGTCCACGGTCAACCGGGTCAGCACGACGACACCGACCGCCGCAACGGCAAAGCCCGACGCACACACGGTCCGGTAACCGAGACGGAGCACGATCCGTACGCCGGCCGCCGAGCCGATCATCATGGCCAACATCATCGGCGTGAGCACCTGGCCCGCTCCGGTGGCGGACGATCCGATCACGACCCGCACGAACAGTGGCAGGAACGAAGTCATCGCGAACATCGCCACACCCACGGTGATGGAGATCACTGCCGCGGCGCGCAGCATGGGCACTTGGAACAAGTCGAACGGGATGAGCGGCTCGGTGGCCCGCTGCTCGGCGACCACGAAGGCGACGAAGAGCAATGCGCTCCCGACGAAGCACCCGATGATGACGGGCGAGCCCCACGCGTAGTCGCGCCCACCCGACTCCAAAGCCAGCACGAGCAGCA
>JBJSXO010000266.1:0-3667 GCA_046086425.1 Actinomycetota bacterium
CGGCCAGGGCCACGCGGCGCACCACCATCCCACCCATCGAGTGACCAAGGATCCGGAAGCGCTCGAGGCCCAGCGTGTCGGCGACCGCGATCACGTCGGCGGCCAGGCCGTCGAGCGAGTACTCCGCAGGGTCGTCGGGACCGGTGCTGTCACCGTGGCCGCGCAGGTCGAGCGTCACCACGGTCGCTCGCGCCGCGAGGGTCGCGACGTGGTCGGCGAAGTCCTCCTTGGCCCCACCGAATCCGTGGACGCAGATCAGGGCCGGGCCATCACCCTCGACCTCCACCTCGAGTCGTGTCCCGTCCTCGACCTCGACCCTCACGGGCGCCTCCGTGATCGGACCCTCCGGACCCACCGGACGAACGACCCGGGGGTCGACCGGCTCGTAATCTACGGCGATGGCGGTGGCGGACCACTCCCGAGCACGGCACCGCCCCCGCCTGCGCCTCGGCCTGCGGCTCCTCGTGAGCGCGGCACTGTTCGCGGTGCTGCTCACCCGGATCCACTTCGACGACTTCGTCCCGCCTCACCCCACCCGGGGCACGTGGGCGTTCCTCGTCGCCGGTGTGGTCCTGATGGGGGCGAGCTTCGTCCTCGCCGCCTGGCGCTGGCAACGGGTGCTCGCGGTGTTCGGGCATCCCGTCCGCCTCCGGACCCTCACCAAGCACTACCTCGCCGGGCAGTTCGTGGGGAACCTCCTGCCGTCGACCGTCGGCGGGGACGTGCTGCGCGTCAGCCGCTCGTCGGCCGACACCGGCAACACGACGGAGGCCTTCGCTGCGGTGGTGCTCGAGCGACTCACCGGGTTCGTGGTGCTGCCCGTCCTGGTCGTCGCCGGATTCGCGGCGATGCCGACGCTGCGCGACGTTCCCCGCAGCTCGGTCGCGCTGGCCGTCGCCGGTGGCACCGTCACGTTCCTCCTCGTGGTCCTGTTCCTGGCCGGGCACCCGAAGGCCGCCGGCCGCTTCGCCGACCACGACAACTGGATGCGGGCGATCGGCGCCGTGCACATCGGCGTCGACCGCCTGCGGCGTGATCGCACCGACGCCGCCGTCGCGCTCCTCGCTGCGCTCGTGTACCAGATCGTGGTGGTGGCGTCGGTGTACTGCGCCTTCCACGTCGTCGACGTCCGGGTACCGACCGCGTCGATCCTCGCCTACGTGCCCGCAGTGGCCATGGCCCAGGTGGTGCCCATCACCATCGGTGGTCTCGGGGTCCGGGAAGGGCTCCTCGCCTTCCTGTTCAACCCGCTCGGCGTCCCCACCGGTCGTGCCGTCGCGATCGGGCTGCTCTGGTACGGCATGACCCTGCTCGTCAGCGTGGCCGGCGCACCCGCGTTCGCCGTGGGCCACCAGCGCGACGTCGACGCAGACGAGGGCAGCGCAGCCCCGCAGGCGGCGGACGTCCCGTGACGGTGACCGGCGGGGGCGATGCGGCGGTCCCGGTCCGCCGGCGACTCCCCGGCGCCCGCGTGCTCAGCGACAACGCGGTCATCTACTGGTGGGGCGAGATCCTGTTGGCGCTCGGCTTCTACTTCGTCTACTCCGCAGTCCGCAACGCCAAGTTCGGGGGTGCGACCGAGGCGTTCCGGAACGCCCAGAGCCTGATCGACGTGCAGCGGTTCCTCGGCATCTACCACGAGGAGTGGCTCCAGGATCTCGCGCTGCGCGTCAAGCCGCTGATCATCGGGGCCAACTACTTCTACGGATCGCTGCACTTCGTGGTGACCATCGGCGTGATGGTGTTCCTGTTCGCGTGCTGGCCCGACGACTACCCGTACTGGCGCAACACCCTGGCCATCGCCACCGCCCTCGCCCTGATCGGCTTCACGTTCTGGCCGCTGATGCCGCCTCGGCTCCTCCCCGCGTCCTACGGCTACGTCGACACCCTCGCGCGCTACCCGACGTTCTGGTCGTTCAACTCCGGCGCGGTCAACAAGATCTCCAACCAGTACGCGGCCATGCCCAGCGTGCACTGCTGCTGGGCGCTGTGGTGCGCGTGCGTACTCGTCCCGCGCGTGCGGCACCGGTGGGCGAAGGGGCTCGCCATCGCCTACCCGGTGGCCACCGTGACCGTGATCGTGCTCACCGGGAACCACTACTTCCTCGACGCGGTCGGCGGGTTCACCGTCCTCGGCCTGGGCTTCGTGATCGCCCGACGCGTCACCCGCGCCGGGCGGGGAGCCCGGCCCAGCCCACGGTTCGGCGCCTGACCCCCGGCGCCCGCCCGGGCATCGGCCCGATCGGTGCGATCAGCCCGAGTTGCGGCTACGGCCCATGAACCAGCCGATGAGCCAGCCGATGACCGCCGACACGACGATCACCACGAAGAGGCGCACCTTCACCTCGCCCACCAGGTAGTCGACCTGCACCTTCGCGGAGTTGGCGATCGCCAGGACCACCACCAGCAGGACCAGCACGATGGCGACCACCTGCTTGGCGCTGAGCCGCCGTCCGCTCCCGTCCCCATCGGCCATGACGCTCCCCCTCGTCCGGAAAGGCCCGAGCCTAGGACGGTGGGCGCGTGCGGCGGGGGGACCGGGAGTCGTGGCCCGCAGCCTTCCCCGGCCGGCGGGTCCGGCCCGCTCCAAGGCGGCCGCGCAGGGTACGCAGCGCAGCGTCGCGCACAGCCCGGTCGGCGATCGACAGGTGCGCGTCGCGGGTGTTGATGAGGGCGAGTCGCCGCGGCGGCATCCCCCGGATGGACACCACCTGCACCCCGTCGAGACCGGCGGGCAGCGCGGTCTCGGGCAGCACCGCGGCCCCGGCCCCGGCGGCGACGAGGTCGGCCACGAGGCGGATGCCCTCCACCTCGACCACGACGTCGAGCGTCACGCCCTCGCGCGTCGCCGCCGCGTCGATCTCGGCCCGGAGCGGGTTGCCCTCGGGAGGCAATACGAGACCGATCCGGTTCAGGACCCCGAGGGTCAGCGCACCCCGGGGCAGCGACTCGCCCGCCGGCGCGACCGCCAGCAGCGTCTCCTCGAGGACGGTCTCGATCGTCAGCCGTCGGTCGTCCACCGGCTCGGTGACGACGGCCTGGGTGAGGTCGCCGGAGAGGACCTCGGCGGCGAGGCGCTCCGAGGCACCCTCCACGATCCGGAGATGGACCCCGGGCGCCCGGCTCCGGAGGTCGGTGACCAGCTCGGGCACCAGCCACCGGCTCGCCGTGCCGACGACGCCGAAGCTCGCGTCACCGACCTCGAGGCCCTGGAGCATCGAGAGGTCGGCCCGCAGCGAGTCGAGCTCCCGCCGGATCCGCCGGGCGCGCTCGACCACGACCTCGCCACAGTCGGTCAGCTCGGCCCCGCGCCGGCTGCGGACGAAGAGCTCCGCGCCGAGCTCGGCCTCGAGCTGGCGGATCTGCTCCGACACGTTCGACTGCACCGTCGAGAGGGTGTCGGCGGCCGCCGTGAACGATCCTTCGTCGGCGACGGCGAGCACCGCGTCGAGATGGCGCAGCTCCATGGGACCTCCCGTTCGTGGCCGTTCGTGGCCGTTCGTGTCGACGGTGCGGCGAGGGAGCGCGCCGCCACCGGGCCGAATTCTCAGCAATCGCCGTGAGCGACGGCTGCCATCGTAACTGTTTGTTGGACAGATTGGACCGCATCGGTCACGATGCCGTCGCGGCACCCGCCGGAACCCCCCGCCGACGGGGCGCCGCCAAC
>JBJSXO010000267.1:0-8325 GCA_046086425.1 Actinomycetota bacterium
CGCCACCGCGTCGCTCGCCGGCCTGATCGCGTTCCCGCCCGACCCCGTCTACACCCTCACCAAGCACGCGGTCGTCGGGCTGATGCGCTCGATCGCGCCCACCGTCGCCGCCGACGGCATCACCGCCCACGCCGTCTGCCCCGGCCTCACCGACACCGGCATCCTCCACGCGGACACCAAGGCCGCGCTGCGCGCCGCCGGCTTTCCGCTGATGGGCCCCGAGCAGATCGCCGAGGCCGTGGTCACCGCGGTCCGGGCCCCGGCCGAGCAGACCGGCTCCTGCTGGGTCTGCCAGCCGGGCCGGGAACCCCTCCGGTACGAGTTCCGCGACGTGCCCGGGCCCCGAGCCGAGGGGACCGAGGGGATGGTCCCGCCGAGCCTGCGCGACGACGGACCCGGGGTCTTCCGGCGCTGACGCCGGCGCCCGGGCCGCCCGCCGGGTCCGGGCCGGCCGCGACCGCCGTATCGGTGGGCCGGCACCGGCGCGGAATCCCTATCCTGGGGGCTCCGGAACTGGAGTCCCCGTGAGCGACGAAGCACCCCCCGAACGCGAGCGCGTCCGCCCCGAGATCCTCGTGCCCGCAGAGTTCGTCGGGTCGGGCGCGGCCGCAGTCGCCGACGGCGGCGAGGCGGACGACGGCGACGAAGGCGAGCAGGTCACCCAGCCGACGAAGTTGATCCGCATCGCCTCGATGGTGCGGTCGATGCTCGACGAGGTACGCCGTGCGCCGCTCTACGACGCCGGCCGGCGCCGCCTGCGCGAGATCCACGAGAGGTCGCTCTCCGAGCTCCAGTCCGTGCTCTCCGCCGACCTCCAGACCGAGCTGGCCGAGGTCGTCCTCCCGCTCGAGGGCGAGACCCCCACCGAGTCGGAGCTCCGCCTGGCCCAGGCGCAGCTGGTGGGGTGGCTCGAAGGCCTGTTCCACGGCATTCAGGCCACCCTGTTCACCCAGCAGGCCGTCGCGCAGTCCCAACTCGAGGAGATGCGCCGGCGCCGGGCCATCGAGATGAGCCAGCCGGGCGCCCCGACCTCGCCCAGCGGCTACCTCTAGACGCGGCACCGCCGCAGACCGGACGTCCCACGATGAGCACCCTCCCTGCGTCGGAGACCCCCTGGGCCCCCGACGCCTGGCGCGCCCGATCGGCGGCACAGCAGCCCGACTGGCCCGATGCCGACGAGCTCGACGTGGTCCTCGGCGAGCTGCGCCGCCAGCCGCCGCTGGTGTTCGCCGGCGAGGCCCGCAGCCTGAGCGAGCAACTCGCTGCCGCGGCCGAGGGCAAGGCGTTTCTCCTCGTCGCCGGCGACTGCGCCGAGTCGTTCGACGCGTTCTCGGCCGACGGCATCCGGGACAAGCTGAAGATCATCCTCCAGATGTCCGTGGTGCTCACCTACGGCAGCGGCGTCCCCACCATCAAGGTCGGCCGCATGGCCGGACAGTTCTCGAAGCCCCGATCCGCGCCCACCGAGACGCGCGACGGCGTCGAGTTGCCGTCCTTTCGCGGTGACACCGTCAACGACTTTGCGTTCGACGCCGTGGCCCGGCGTCCCGACCCGCAACGCCTGCTGCGGGCGTACCACCAGTCGGCCTCCACCCTGAACCTCGCGCGCGCGTTCACCAAGGGCGGCTTCGCCGACCTGACCCGGGCCCACGCCTGGAACCAGGAGTTCGTGGCCTCCAGCCGGGAAGGCCGACGCTACGAGGCTCTCGCCAACGAGATCGGGCGGGCCCTGCGCTTCATGGCCGCGTGCGGCATCGACCTCGACGCCGAGCTCCAGCTCCACCAGGTGGACTTCTGGGTTGCCCACGAAGCGCTGCTGCTCGGCTACGAAGAGGCGCTCACCCGGCGCGACAGCCTCACCGACGACTGGTACGACTGCTCGGCGCACCTCCTGTGGATCGGGGAGCGGACCCGCCAGATCGACGGCGCGCACGTGGAGTTCCTGTCCGGGGTGAAGAACCCGGTCGGCGTGAAGCTCGGACCGGACGTGAGCCCGCAGGAGGTCGTTGCGCTCTGCGACCGCCTCAACCTGGGGCGCGAGCCGGGGCGCCTGGTGTTGTTCACCCGGATGGGCGCCGATCGCGTCGCCGACGCGCTACCGCCGGTGCTGCAGGCGGTCACGGCGGCCCGTCATCCCGTGGTCTGGGCCTGCGACCCGATGCACGCCAACACGTTCACCCACTCGAGCGGCTACAAGACCCGCCGATTCGACGACATCATGCGGGAGCTCGAGGGCTTCTTCGCCGCGTGCGCAGCGGCGGGGGTCGTCCCGGGAGGCGTGCACGTCGAGCTCACGGGCGAGAACGTCACCGAGTGTCTCGGCGGGTCCGACGAGGTCCTCGGCGACCAACTCGAGCAGCGCTACGAGACGATGTGCGACCCCCGGCTCAATGCCCGGCAGTCGCTCGACCTCGCCTTCCGCGTCGCCGAGCTGCTGCGCCGCTAGCCCGTGCGCCGTCACCCGGAGCCGCCCGGGGCGTCCGGCACGGTCACTCGACCGTCCGGCCCCCTGGAGGTTCCGTGCGCTGCTCCCCTGTTCGCCGTCTCGTCGTGCCCCTCGTAGGCCTGATCGCCCTCCTCATCACCGCCGCCACCGCCGTCACCGCCGGTTCGGCTCCGGCCGGCTCCGCCCCCGACGCCGATCCGGGGACCGGGTCCATCGTGGCGCGCGCGGCGGGCGACCGGGATCCCGCAACCGGAGCCCTCCTGCCCCTCCCCGGGGCCGTGCTCACGGCGTTCGCCGACGCCTCCCTCACCGTGCCCGCCGGCGAGTGCACCACCGACGCACGCGGGACGTGCACGATCACGGGCCTCGTCGCCGGGACCTACCACGTCGCCCCGGTCGGCGATCCGCCGGGCGACTCGTTCACGCGCCTCGAGACGGTCATGACCTCGATGGACGGCCGGCAGCGCTACGCGGAGACGGTCGTCGTCGACGAAGCCGACCCGACGACCCGTCGGTTCCTGTACCGCCGAGCCAACCCGGCGTTTCCCGCGCGCTGTGGCGTGCGCACCACTCTCGTCTACGACGTGTCGGGCTCAATCTCGGCCGGTGAGGCGGCGACCATGCAGCGCGCCTCCATGGAGTTCGTGGATGCCCTTGCGCACACACCGTCCTCGGTGGCCATTGCGAGCTTCGCGACCAGCGCCCCCGCGGCCGGCAACGCCAACCTCGAACCCACTTCGGTGCTCGACGACTCGGGTGTCGCCGTGGTCAAGGCCGCCATCCGTGCGCTCGACCGCCCCGACGGCGACGACCGCTATACCAACTGGGATGCCGCGTTTCGTTCGGTCGTCGGTCAGAGCGACGTCGTGGTCCTGTTCACCGACGGGAACCCGACCGTGCACGGCCTGCCCGCCCAGCAACCTCCGGTGCTGACCGGCTTCGACCAGCTCGACGCCGGCGTGGCGTCCGCCAACGCGGTGAAGGCGGCCGGCGCGCGGGTCCTCGCCGTCGGCGTGGGCGACCTCGACGCCCTTTCCAGGGAGAACCTCTCGCTCGTCTCCGGACCGGTCGAGGACACCGACTTCGCGGTCACCACGTTCGCCGACGTACGCACGGTCTTCCGCCGGCTCGCCGACGCCCTCTGCCCCGGAACGCCCGAGGCGCCCGACCTCCCGACCCCCCGCTTCACCGGCTGAGCCGACGGTCTGGCGGTTCGGGGGGCACGCGGTGTCGGCGCACCGCGCCGGGTCAGACAGTGGCTGCGTCGATCGCGCCGAGCGCAGCGTCGCGGGCCTCGGGACTCGCCGGCGTCAGCGGGAGGCGGAGGTCAGGCGTGGGGATCTTCCCCTGCGCGTGGAGCACGGCCTTGAAGACCGACGGATTGGGCTCGGCGAAGCAGGCCTTCACCACCGGGAGCAGCGCCTCGTGGTGAACCCGGCCCTCGTCCACCTTGCCGGCGACGCCGCACTCGATCAGCTGCACGAAACGGTCAGTGCACACGTGGGCCGACGCGCAGATCGCGCCGGTCCCCCCGAGCAGCACGGTCGGGAGCAGGTAGGGGTCGTCACCGCCGAGCACCGCAAAGTCACCGGGGGCGCCAGCGAGGATCTCGAGCGTCGCCAGGTCGATACCGTCGACGGCCTGCTTGACCCCGACGACGTTGGGGTGCGCCGCGAGCTCGAGCATCCCGGATGCCTCGAGGACACGGCCGGTGCGCGCCGGCACGTTGTACAGCACGATCGGCACGGGACTCGCGTCGGCTACTGCCGTCATGTGCGCAACGATGCCGCGCTGGCTCGGACGTACGTAGTACGGGACGACGACCAGGACGTGCGAGATGCCCGGAACCAGCGCGTAGGCCTCGGTGGCTGCCACCGTCGACGCCGTTCGGTTGGTACCCGATCCGACGATCACCTGGGAACTGCGCTCGCGGCCTACGCGTGCGCACAGATCCACGATCACCCGCTTCTCCTCGGGGTCGAGCAACGGAGACTCGCCGGTCGTACCGAGGGGGACGAGGCCAGTCACCCCGGCGTCGAGGTACTCGTGAGCGAGGGCCTCGAGCGCATCGAGCGCCACCGAGCCGTCGGCGGCGAACGGAGTGATGAGCGGGACGTACACACCGCCGAGGGTCGGGGTTGGCATGGGAGGCCACGGTAGCCTCCGCCTGCGTGTTGGGCGTTGGTCAGTTCCTCCTCGTCGCGGTGGTCGGAGTGGTCACCGGCATCCTCTCCGGGATTTTCGGGGTCGGCGGCGCAGTCGTGACCACTCCCGCAGTCCGCGCGCTCGGCGCGCCACCGCTCGACGCCGTGGGCTCGACGATCCCGTCGATCATCCCCTCGGCGATCAGCGGGACGATCCGCTACATGCGTGAGGGCCTCATCCGCTGGCCCGTCTTCGGGTGGACGTCGGCCTTCGGCATCAGCGCGGCCGTGGGCGGCGCGCTCCTCACCGAGTTCGTTCCCGGTGACGGCCATCCGCTGATGCTCGCCACCGCGGCCCTGCTCGCCTTCACGTCGTTCCGACTCGCCCTGCCCCGGCCCACGGCTGCGTCCATCACCGATCCCGACGCAACGGCGACGGCGACGCCGGTCCCGCACCTGGTCGACCGCGCGACACCCGCGCGTGCCGCAGCCGTCGGCCTGGCTGCCGGGGGCCTGAGCGGGCTCCTCGGCATCGGCGGCGGGATCCTGATGGTCCCCGCGTTCACGACCTGGATGCGGCTGCCCCTCAAAGCAGCCGTGGCGACGTCACTCGCGTGCGTCGGAGTACTCGCGATCCCGAGCATGATCACGCACGCTGCGCTCGGGCACATCGACTGGTCGTACGCCATTCCGCTCTCGATCGGCGTGATCCCCGGCGCACGGATCGGCGCTAACCTCGCCATCCGTTCGACCGAACGGACGTTGCGGATCTCGGTCGCCACCGTGCTCGGTCTCATCGCGATCCTGTACTTCGTCGGCGAGCTGGCGTCGCTGCTCTCCTGAGCCGACGGACTCAGCCCGCGAGCGCGCGGGCCCGGGTGAAGACTGCGTCGAGCATGGGCTCGGTGAGCCGGCCGGTGAACGTGTTCTGCTGGCTCGGGTGGTAGCAACCGAGGATCGTGTACCGCTCGGTGAGGATCTCGAGGCCGTGGCCGAACTTCGGGCGCGGCTTCGGGAGGTCGTCGCCCCGTGCCGCGAGCACCTTCCAGAGCGCGTCGTAGGCGAAGCCGCCGAGCGTCACCACGACGGCCAGCCGGTCGAGCGCCTCGAGCTCGCGGACGAGGAACGGCGTGCAGGTGTCGCGCTCGGCCGGCGTCGGCTTGTTCTCCGGCGGGGCGCAGCGCACCGCCGCGGCCACGTAGGCGCCGTCGAGCACGAGTCCGTCACCGGCCCGCTCCGACACGGGGACGTTTGCGTAGCCCGCGCGGTGGAGCGCAGCGAACAGCCAGTCGCCGGAGCGGTCGCCCGTGAACACCCGGCCCGTCCGATTGCCCCCGTGCGCCGCCGGGGCCAGTCCGAGCACCAAGACCCGGGCCTGCGGGTCACCGAACCCGGGAACCGGACGGCCCCAGTAGTCCTCGGCCCGAAACGACGCTCGCTTGTCCCGCGCCACCTGCTCTCGCCAAGCCACGAGCCGCGGGCACGCCCGGCACTCGACGATCTCGGCGGTCACCGCGGCGAGGGCCGCCGCAGCGTCCTGGGAAGCGCGGGCCATGGGTCGGCGATCGTAGAGGGCGCCCCTGCGCCGCCGGCTCGTAACCTGCGCGCCGTGCGCGTGCGCCTGCTCGTGAACCCCGTCGCCTCCTCGATGACCGACCGCCGCCAGCAGCGGGTGGCCGACCGGCTCGGTACCGGCCACGACGTCGACGTCGTGCGCACGACGGGCCGTGGCGACGCCCGGGAGCTCGCCGCGCGCGCCGTCGCCGACGGCGTGGACGTCGTGGTGGTCGCAGCGGGAGACGGCACCCTCAACGAGGCGTCGGACAGCCTGGTGGGCACCGCGACTGCAGTCGCCGCGATCCCCGGCGGCTCCACCAACGTGTTCGCCCGCGCCGTGGGGTACTCGAATCACCTCGGTCACGCGACCGAGCAGCTCGTCGCGGCGCTCGACCGAGATGCGGTCCGGCGCATCGGTGTGGGCTCGGCCAACGGCCGCCACTTCCTGTTCCACCTCGGAACCGGCTTCGACGCTGCGGTCGTGGCCCGGATGGAGCGCCTCACTCCCAAGGTCAAGCGGTTCGCCGCCCACCCCACGTTTGCCGTCCAGACCGTGCGCACCGTCGTACGGGGCTTCGATCGTCGGATCCCGGCACTGCGGGTGGAAACCCTCGACGGACTCCACCACGACTCGTTCTTCACGGTGGTGTCCAACCTCTCCCCCTACACCTTCGTCGGCCCACGCCGCATGCTGCTCAGCCACGACGCCGGGCTCGACCGTGCGCTTGCCGTCACGTCGCTCTCCCGGTTCACCGTGGGTGACGTCATCGCCGCCTTCGGTTCGTCGGTCGGGCGCGCCGAGCACCTCCGTCGCGGTCGGCAGGTCGTGCAGCTCCGGGATCTCGACCACGTCCGCCTGACCGCCACCCGTCCCGGTACCCCGTTCCCGTGGCAGGTGGACGGCGACTACCTGGGGACCACGGACCGGCTCGACGTGAGCTACGTACCCGACGCGCTGTTGGTCGTGCTCCCGGTCTGACCGAACGCGACGAGGGCGACGTCGGGGACGTCGGTCACGAGACCGTCGACCCCGAGGTCGGCCAACCGCACCATGTCGGCCGGCTCGTTCACGGTCCAGACGTTGACCTGCAGCCCGCGGGCGCGGGCGTGGGCGACGAATTCACCCACCTCCGGTCCGCCGAGCGCCCGGAGATCGGGATGCACTGCGGCGTGCCCGCGGTCGGCAGCGAGGTCGGCCACCTCGCGCAGGTCCATGCCGGCGAGGAACAGGAACGCCGTCGGCACCTCGGGCGCCCGTTCGTGCAGATGGTCGACGGTGGTGAGGTGGAACGACGACACGAGGACCCGGTCGCCACTGCGGGCCCGCAACAGGGCGACGACGTCGTCGGCGATCCGCTCGCGTGGGTCGAAATCGGGCTCCCAGGGGAGGTTCTTGATCTCGACGTTCACGAGCAGGCCACGGCAGACGTCGAGCGCTTCGGCCAGCGTCGGGATCGACGGGTACCGCTCGCCGACCTCGGCGTGGTCGACGGTGGCCAGCACCGGCCCGCCTGCGGGCCCCGGATCGTGGTGGAGGACGAGCACGCCGTCCCGGGTGCGCCGGACATCGAGCTCCACGCCGTCGGCGCCGAGCTCTCGGGCTCGCCGGAAGGCCTCGAGGGTGTTCTCGGGTGCCCGCCGGCGCGCCCCACGGTGGGCCAGCACGAGCGGTCGGTCCACGGGACGGTCCACGGGTGGCTCCTGGGCGGGCCCACTGGGAGACCGGGCACGCTCGACACCCTGTGGACGAAGCAGGTCGCCCTGGGGATATCGCGCCCGGGAGTGGGGAGGGACGGGAGGGTGGCTGGGCGGTGGCTAGGGAGAGGCTGGGGACAGCAAGCGGTCGGCTCGGGGGGAACCTGGGGATTGCCTGGGGATTGCCTGGGGATTACTTGGGGACCTTTGGGGATTTCCTGGGGATCTCCGGGACCGCCCTGGGGACGAGACCCGTCGGCGACGCGAATACCCAGGTCAGAGGGCTTGTGCACCGCCGCGATCCAACATAGTGTGCCTCTCCCGCCTCGAGGGAGAACCCGAGGACGGCTCACCGACGACGAAAGACCGAGACCGTGGCCCTCACCTGGATCCGCACCCACGACTGGGACGCCGAGAGCTGGCGCAACCGCTCCGCGTGTCAGGACTCCGACCCCGACGTCTTCTTCCCGATCGGGGTCACCG
>JBJSXO010000268.1:0-3685 GCA_046086425.1 Actinomycetota bacterium
CACGGTCCTCATCGCGGCGGGGCTCGGGATCGTGGCCGTTGCGGTCGCACCCCTGATCGGAGCCCGGCGGATCCGCAACATGGACATCCCGTCCACCCTGCGGGTCGTCGAGTGACCCCCGGCCGTCCGGACCCCCGGACGGGTCAGTCGATGTGGGCAGCCGCCGCGGCGTATTCCGGGTTGCGCCTCTCGATCGCCCGCCGGGACGCCTGCCACACGATCTCGATCGCAACGGCGGCCAGGATGCAGATGGTGACCATCTCGGCCAGCATCACGCCGCTCGGGACCTTCAGGGCGTAGAAGTCACGCAGCCAGGGCACGGCCAGGATCACCGCGACCGAGCCGACCATCACCGCGACGAGCAGGGTGCGCCACCAGTTGAACGGGCGCGCGAGACAGACGAGAACCCAGAGCCCGACTGCGCACAGGGCGAGCGTGGCGCACGTCCGCGCCTCGCGCAGCACGAGGTCTTCGCCGTAGTACGCGATCCCGAACGCCACGAGCGCCGCTACCGACGCGACCGCCCCGGCGGGCACGGTGAACCGCAGCACCCGCTCGAGGAACCCAGGGACGTAGCGACGCTTGTTGGGGGCGAGCGCGAGGAAGAAGCCGGGGATCCCGATCGTGAACGTGCTCACGATCGTCAACTGGCGCGGCAGGTAGGGGTACTTCCACCCGGCGATCGCCACGAACACGGCGATCAGGATGGCGTAGGCCGTCTTGGTGACGAAGAGGTTCGCCGACCGCTCGATGTTGGCGATCACCCGCCGGCCCTCGGCGACGACGCCCGGCATCGTGGCGAACCGGCCGTCGAGGAGCACGAGCTGCGCGACGGCGCGCGTCGCCGCAGCGCCCGAGCCCATGGCGACGCCGATGTCGGCATCCTTGAGCGCAAGGGCGTCGTTGACGCCGTCACCGGTCATCGCGACCACATGCCCTTGTGCCTGCAAAGCGCCGACCATCGCCCGCTTCTGCTGCGGGGTGACCCGCCCGAACACCGAGTGGGTCTCGACGACCTCGGCCAGCGCAACCGGGTCCTCGGGGAGGTCGCGGGCGTCGTACGGCGCGTCGGCGCCCGCCATCCCCACCCGGGCCGCAACCGCCCCGACGGTGCGCGGGTTGTCGCCGGAGATCACCTTCAGGGCCACGCCCTGGTCGGTGAAGTAGCGCAACGTGTCGGCGGCGTCGGGGCGGATCCGCTCCTCGAGCAGCACCAGCGCCCGGAGTCGGATCCCGGCCGGGAGCACCTCGTCGGCGAGCGGCGCGTCGGCGTGGGCGAGGAGCAGCACCCGCCGGCCCTCGGCGGCGAGGGTGTCGGCCCGCCGCCGGGCCGGCGTACCGGGGTCGGGGCACACCATCTCCGGCGCGCCGATCACCCACGAGCCCTGTCCGGCGAACGCCGCGGCCGACCACTTGCGGGCCGAGGAGAACGGCACGGTGGCCGTGCGGGTCCAGCCGGCCACGGGCGGGAAGGCCAGCCCGATCGCGTGGAGGGTCGCGTTGGCGTTGGGGTCGTCGGCCAGCGCGGCGAGCGCGGCCGCCTCGAGCGCGCCGGGCGACGCTCGGTCGCTCCCGCCGTCCTCGAGCACCTCGATCCGGTCGAACGCCACGTCTCCCTCGGTCAAGGTGCCGGTCTTGTCGAGGCACACCACGTCGACGCGCGCAAGGCCCTCCACCGCCGGGAGTTCCTGCACGAGCACCTTGCGCCGGGCCAGCGTCACTGCGGCGATCCCGAAGGCCAGGCTGGTGAGGAGCACCAGACCCTCGGGGATCATGCCGACCACGGCCGCCACGAGCGACAGCAGCGCGTTGTCGGTGCTCGTCTTCGTCAGTTGGCGCCACAGCAACACCGCGGCGACCGGGAACAGCGCGAACTGGATGTAGCGCAGCAGCGTGTTGATGCCGTCGACGAGCTCGGACCTCGTCAGCGCAAACCGGCGGGCCTCGGTGGCGATCCGCCGCGCGTAAGCGTCGGCACCGACACGCGTGGCCTGGAACCGGCCTGCGCCCGCGGCGACGAAGCTGCCCGACAGGACCTCGTCGCCAGGGTTCTTGTCGATTGCGTCGGACTCACCGGTAAGGAGCGACTCGTCGATCTCGAGGCCCACGGAGACGGTGACGATGCCGTCGGCCGGAACCTGGTCCCCCGTGCGCAGCTCCACGACGTCGTCGAGGACCACCTCCTCCACCGCGCACTCACGTTCGACACCGTCACGCGTCACCCGCGCGTGTGGCGCCGCCAGCACCGCGAGATGGTCGAGGGTGCGCTTGGCCCGCACTTCCTGGACGATCCCGATCAACGAGTTGACCACGAGGATGATGCCGAAGAGCGCGTCCTGGAAGGAGCCCACCGCCACGACGATGACCAGCATCGACCCGAGGATCGCGTTGAAGCGGGTGAAGACGTTCGCTCGGACGATCTCGCCGTAGGTCCGGCTCGTGTGGTCACCGGCGTCGTTGGTGAGCCCACGGGCGACGCGATCGCGCACCTCCGCCGCAGTGAGCCCCGTCGCCGCGGTCGTGACCGCAGGTCTGGGCGTCCCGAACCGAGTCTCGGTGAGCGCCATGGGGACTCCGGCGTGCGCCGTGCTCAGCCGTTGCCGACCGAAACGGGGACCAGCTCGATCTCGCCGGTCTCGTCGTCCTCGAGCAGCCGGTAGCCACAGAGTTGTGCAAGGAGCGCTTGGCCCTCGTCGGGCCCACTGCCGATGAGCTCGTCACCGGCGGTGATCCGGATGTGCCCTCGCGGCCGGTAGAGGTACCGCCCGGCCCGGCGGACGGCGAGCAGGTAGAAGCCGGTCTCGGTCTCGAGCTGGGCCTCCCTCAGCGTGAGTCCGTCGACCGGTGCCCCAGCGGCCACCGGCACCCGGGTGATCACCTCGTCGGCCTCGCCGAGAGCCACGGCGACGATGGGGTGCATCTCCTCGCCCTCCTCGACGAGCCACACCATCTGCTGCGCGGCGTCGCCGATCTCCTCCGCTGCGGCACCCAGATGGAGCAGCCCGCGCAGCGGGGACGGGTCGACCTCGTCGGCGGCGCTGCGCAGGACCCAGATCTCGAGTCGCTCCCGCATCTCGTCGAGACGGTCCTCGAGGTGGCTGACCTCGGCCGCGAGGCTCTGGTCGTTGAAGAGCAGGGCCGAGTAGGCCAGCCCCACGGCGACCTCGGAGATGTTCTTCATCTCCACGAGCGTGTCCACGGCACGATCGAGGTCGGTGGTGGTCGGGTCGTAGTCGATGGTCGGCGGCCGCCACTCCGGAGCGCCGGCCAACTCACGCAGCTCGGCGATGCCGTCGGGCGCCCCGCGGAGGATCAGGACGTCCTCGGCCACGAGGAGGTCGTCACCGTCGGGATCGATCAGCCACTCCTTGCCCCGACGGATCGCCATCACCCGCATACCGACCTCGACCGGGAGCTCCACCTCCTCGAGGCGTCGCTGGGCGAGGGCCGACCCGGGCCGGATGCGCACCCGGTGCGAGATCTCCTCCGCGGCCGCGAGGTCGGCGACGAGGTCCGGGGGGATCCCGAGGCGGTGGGTGACGACCCGGGTGACGTCGACCGCGGCGTTGGCCAGCCGCTCGATCGCCGACACCAGGTGCAGCACGCTCGACATCTGCTCCGCCTCGCGCGGGGCGCGCGCGGCCAGCACGCAGATGGCGCGCATCTCGTGCACCAGCTCGCGCAG
>JBJSXO010000269.1:0-5444 GCA_046086425.1 Actinomycetota bacterium
GCGCGATCGCCACCAGCGGCCGAGTGGGCCGTGGGGCGTCGGGTCGGGACCGGGCGCGGGGGTGTCGCTCTGCTCGAGGCCCTCGGCCGGGGCCGCTCCCGCACGGGTGCGTACTCGCAACGCGTCCCTCCCCCGGGTCGGTTGGCCCTTCCACTCTGCCAAGCGGTGGGGTGGGGAGGCAACCGCCAGGGGTTGCGGGCCGCCGCAGGC
The DNA here is from genome assembly GCA_046086425.1 of Actinomycetota bacterium. Classification (GTDB taxonomy): domain Bacteria; phylum Actinomycetota; class Acidimicrobiia; order IMCC26256; family PALSA-555; genus CAIUKV01. The sequence continues at coordinate 211 of JBJSXO010000269.1, forward strand.
CGGGACCCGGGCGTGGTGCGGATCCTCCTCTCGCTACCATCCCGGCGTGGCCAGTCCCCGGGTTCGTGCGGTTGCCGGTGTGGCCGGGCGGTGGCTGCTCGGGTTCGTGGTTGCCGTCCTGGTTGCCGGGGCCGTCTTGGTGCTGCTGGCCTACTACGGCGACATGGCGTTCGACGTGGAGGCCGTGGCGCTCGCGATCGCGGGCGCCGGGGTCCTGGTGTACCTCTGGACCCGCTGGAGGTGATCCGGGTCACTCCGCCCGGGGTGCACCGCGGGATCTGACCGGCCCGGAGCGCGGCTGCTCGTGCAGCGCCGCGTTGAGCATGGCGCCCGATACCAGGATCCGGCCGAGGAAGTAGGCCCACAGGAGGATGGCCAGCGCAGCCCCGATCGCGCCGTAGGTCTCGGACTTGCTCTCGATGGAGCGCGTGAACCACACCACGGTGACGAGCTGCAGCCCTTGGACGCCCACGGCGACGAGGACCGATCCGGGGATGAGTTCGGTCCAGCGCACGTCGGCCCGGGGCAGGTAGTACTGCACGACGGTCCAGAAACCGACGACGACCACGCTGGTGAAGAGCATCGGGACCAGCCCGAGCAGGCCGATCCGGTCCTCGAGGCTCGACGTCCAGGTGGTGAAGAGCACGAGCCCGAGCACCGAGCCGATCAGCGCGGCACCGGCCAGGGTGGGGCGGCGCAGCTTGGGGACGCGGGCGTTCCAGGCCAGGCCGTGGGTGATGCGCAGCACCCGCACCAGGCTGCGAGCCGCGAGGACCAGGGCGAAGACGCCGAAGGCCAGGAGCCAGAGGCGGCTCCAGAACGTCATCTCCTGCGCGTTCGTGATCGCCCCGGCCACGAGTCCGGTCATGCCGAACGAGTCGGCGAGATCCTGTGAGCTCCGGTTGCTCACGTCGCCGACGAACGGGAACGCAGTGACGATCACGAAGACGAACGGAACCATGAAGATGAAGATCCGGAAGGCCAGCGCCGCTGCGAGCACCCCACCCCCCGAGCGGACGTCGCGCTCGAAGGTCGAGAACCCGGCGTCGATCCAACGGTTGGCCGAGCGCCGGGCCTCGAGCCCCTTGACGGTCTCGTCGGCGCGCCGGCGCAGCTGCTCGGCCTGGGCTCGGGTGCGCGCCGCGCGGCCGGGAGCGTCGCCCGCGTCGCCCGATGGGTTCGCGGCGGGCCGCCGCTCGGCCGCCCGCGGTATCGGGTCCTGTGGTGCGTCGGCCACGGCAAGTGACGTTACCGCTGCGCCGGCCGACGACCTATGACAAGGTGACCTATGACAAGGTGGTGATTCCGTTCACCGCCGAACCCGACCCCGGAGGCCGTCATGCAGGGTGCCAAGGTCCTGGTCACCGGGCCCGCCGGGCAGATCGCGTTCCCGCTCACCGAGTACCTCGCGCCCGACAACGACGTGTGGGGCATCGCCCGCTTCACCGACGCGGCCGACCGGGAGAGGGTCGAGGCGCTGGGGGCGACGACCCGCGCGATCGACCTCGCGTCCGGAGACTTCGGCGACCTGCCCGAGGACTTCGACTACGTGCTGCACCTCGCCACCTTCCAGGGTGGCGGGCTCGACTACGACCACGCCTTGCGGGTCAACGCCGAGGGCACCGGGATGCTGCTCGCGCACTGCCGCCGGGCCAAGGCCGCGCTGGTGATGTCGACGGCCTCCGTGTACCTGCCCCACACCGATCCACACCACACCTTCATGGAGACCGATCCTCTGGGCGACGCCAAGTCGCCGCACGCGCCGACCTACTCCATCTCGAAGATCGCCGAGGAAGCGGTGGCACGCACCTGCGCGCGGCTCTACGACCTGCCCGTCGTGATCGCACGGATGAACGCGTCGTACGGTGCGAACGGCGGACTGCCGGCGTACCACCTCGACTGGATCGTCGGCGGGCAGCCGGTGGTCGTGCGCTACGACCCCTGCCCCTACAGCGTGATCCACCAGGACGACATCAACGCGCAGACCGAGTCGCTCCTTGCAGCCGCGACCGTTCCGGCTCGGGTCGTGAACTGGGGTGGCGACGAGGTAGTGAGCCCCCAGGAGTGGTGCGCGTACTTCGGCGAGCTCACGGGGCGCTCGTCGGAGGTGGTGGTGAAGGAGATGCCGGGCACGCACCGCGGCTCGGTCCTCGATCCCACGACTCGCCGCGCGATCACCGGTCCCTGCACCGTCGGGTGGCACGACGGCATGCGTCGGCTGGTGGCCGAGCGCTACCCCGACGGGGTGGACGCGGCGACGGAGGTCCAGGGTCAGGCGTCGAGCCTCCTGTCCGCCTACACGGGCACGGACAACCCCTGAGCCCCGGGTTCGGGTGCCCACACGGTGTGCCGGCTCCGGAACGGGTCAGTCGAGGAAGCCGGCGAGGGTCTCCTCGATGGTGAAGCCCTCGGACGCGACGGCCGCCCGGCCCTCGAGCAGCGCCGGCGCCGAGGCGGCGAGCTCGTCGACGGTCCAGCGGTCGTCGTTGTAGATGCGCTGGGGCAGCGTCCAGTTGGTGAACAGTCCCACCTCCCCGCCGCCGACGTGGAACACGCCGCCGTTGAAGGGGCAGTCGGCGGTCGCCAGGTACGCGACCAGGGGTGACACGTTCCCGGGGTGGAACTTGTCGAACTTGGCGGCATCCTCGGGGGCCGCCACCATCGAGTCCATGCCCGGGGTCTCCAGGGTCAACCGGGTGCGGGCGACAGGCGCGATCGCGTTGGCGCGTACGCCGTAGCGGCTCAGTTCGAGCGCCTCGATGATGGTGAGTGCCGCAATGCCGGCCTTGGCGGCGCCGTAGTTGGCCTGGCCGACGTTCCCGATGAGGCCGGCGCCCGACGAGGTGTTGACGATGGCGGCCTTGACCTCCTTGCCCGCCTTCACCTGCTCGCGCCAGTACGCAGCCGCGTGACGGGTCGGGGCGAAGTGGCCGCGGAGATGGACGTTCATGACCGCGTCCCACTCCTCGGGCCCCATGTTGACGAGCATCTTGTCGCGCAGGATGCCGGCGTTGTTCACGAGCACGTGCAGGTCGCCGAAGGTGTCGAGGGCGAGCTGCACGAGACGTTGGGCCCCGTCCCAGTCGGAGCAGCTCTCGGTGTGCGCGACGGCGTCACCGCCCGACGCGACGATCTCGTCGACTACCTGCTGGGCCGGCGCACGGTCGGCGCCGAGACCGTGCGGGTCGCCACCGAGGTCGTTGACCACGACCTTGGCGCCCTCCGCCGCGAACAGCAGCGCGTGCTCGCGGCCGAGCCCGCGACCTGCACCGGTGATGATGGCCACGCGACCGTCGAGTGCGCCCATGCGGTGTGCCTCCGTGAACCTGCGGAACCGTGGTGGATACGGCTGCGCACACTACGCGCCCCGGGACCTGCGCCGGGTGGCCGGCCCACAGGGTCAGGCGAACGCGGGCGGGTGCCGGTCGGCCCAGGGCCGGGCCGCCTCGAGCTGGGCGGCGAGGCGGAGCAGCACGTCCTCCCGGGCGTAGGCGCCGATGATCTGGACGCCGATCGGCAGGCCGGCGTCGCTCCAGTGCAGCGGCAACGACATCGCGGGCTGTCCCGTGATGTTGAACGGGATCGTGAACGACGTGACGGCGTTCTGGACCTCCCACCGCGTCGGGTCCTCGCTGAGCGGCCCGCAGACGCCGAGCCGGGGCGGCGGGACCGCGATCTGCGGGGTCACGAGGACGTCGAAGCCGGGGCCGTCGTCCCCGGGGTCGGGGCGCCACCAGGGCGCGAGGCCCCGGCAGTAGTCGTTGGCGCGCTCGAGGGCCCACACGTAGTGCGCCGCCGTGACCGAACGCCCGCCCTCGGCCATCCGCGCGTTGAACGGCTCGAGCTCCGAAGGGTCGATGGTCCGCCCGAGGGCCGCGCTCCAGCGATCGAGGTCGCGCGCGACGAAGACGCCGAAGGTGCCGCTGACCGCGTCGTCGAGCGCCGGATCGTCGAGCGCGGGGATCGCGACCTCCTCGACGTGGTGCCCGAGCGACTCGAGCAACCGGGCCGTGCCTGTGACGGCGGCCACGCAGTCGGGGTGGGAATCGTCGTCACGCCCGCGTCGGCGGGTGCGGAACCCGATGCGCAGCCGACCCGGGTCGGTTCCCACCTCCTCGCGAAACGGCCGGGCCGGGGGTGGCGCCGCATACGGGTCGCCGGGCACCGCCCCCGCAGTCGCGTCGAGCACCGCAGCGGTGTCGCGCACGCTGCGGGTGAGGACGTGCTCGTGGGTTGTGGTGCCCCAGAACTCCCCGAAGTCGGGGCCGAGCGAGTTCCGGGCCCGAGTGGGCTTGAGGCCGACCAGCCCGCACTGGCTGGCGGGGATGCGGATCGAGCCGCCCATGTCGTTGCCGTGGGCGACCGCGACCATCCCGGCGGCCACCGCCGCTCCCGCACCCCCGCTCGACCCTCCGGGCGAGTGCTCCAGGCTCCAGGGATTGCGGGTCGCTCCGTACGCAAGTGGCTCGGTCGTGGTCGAGAGCGCGAGCTCGGGCAGGTTGGTCTTGCCGACGATGACGAGCCCGGCGGCCCGGTAACGCGCCACCAGCGCGGTGTCGGTGGCGGCCACCCAGCCCGCGTCCTTGAGCACCCGCATTCCGCAGTGGTACGGGTCGCCGGCCGAGTGCGCCACTGCGTCTTTGAGCAGGAACGGCACTCCGCGGAACGGCCCGTCGGGGAGGGGGCCCGCGGCCGCAGCCCGGGCGGCGGCGAACCGGGGTGTGATCACTGCGTTGAGCGCAGGGTTCAGCGCCTCGATGCGAGCGATTGCCGCATCGACGAGCTCGCCGGGGGTGATCTCGCCTCGCCGGACCAGATCGGCCTGCGCGGTTGCGTCGAGCCAGTGGAGTGCGTCGGTCATGGCGGGGATGCTCGCGCAACGCGGGGCTTCGCGCAGCCGTGGCTGGTGGGTGCGCCGGGACCGCTCGGGTCCCTCGGCATCACCGGTGGCTGCGGTACCGTCGGCGTCATGCCGCGTTTGTGCGCCCGCCCGGGATGCAGTGCGCCGGCCACGGCCACCTTCACCTTCGACGGGCTGCGCCGCATCGTGTGGCTCGCGCCGCTCGCCGACGCATCGGCCTACTCGGCCGGTGACCTCTGCCGTCGCCACGCCGAGCGGTTCACCGCCCCGCGGAACTGGGAGCTGCGTGACGTGCGGCCGGTCCCCGACGTCGCGGAGCCGGCCGGCGCCCCCGCCCCCAGCCGGTACGCGGCGCCACCCCCGCCCCCTCCGC
>JBJSXO010000270.1:0-8911 GCA_046086425.1 Actinomycetota bacterium
TCGACGAGGCCGGCGCCCGGGCGCTCGCGTACGTGCGCAGCCACGTCGCCACGCCCCGGACGGCGCCGCTGTGCGGCAACTCGATCGGCGTCGACCGTCGGTTCCTCGACGCATACCTCCCCGAGCTCGAGGGGCACCTCCACTACCGCAGCGTCGACGTGTCGTCGCTCAAGGAGCTCTGCCGCCGCTGGGCCCCGGGGGCCTACCGCGGCCGGCCCGGCAAGCAGGAGACCCACCGCGCCCTGCTCGACGTACGGGACTCCATCGCCGAGCTGGCCTACTACCGCGCGACGTTCCTTGCGGTCGAGGCGCCCACGGCGACCGATGCCCCGATCGCCCCGGACGCCGGGAGTGCCGAGCCCTAGCGGAGGCCGGTTCCTAGAGGAGGTCGCGCAGCGCCCCGAGCAGCGCGACCACCGAGCGCTCGCGTGCCGTGTGGCCCATGAGACCGATGCGCCAGGCCTGGCCGGCGAAGCGGCCGAGCCCGCCTCCGACCTCGATGCCGTAGTCGTCGAGGAGCGCAGCCCGCAGCATCGCGTCGTCGGCCCCGTCGGGGAGCCAGGCGGTGGTGAGGTCGGGCAGCCGATGGCCCTCCTCGGCGAGCAGCGTGAAGCCGAGCGCGGGGAGCGCCTCGTGCAGGTGGGCGCCCACCGCCGCGTGCCGGGCCCACACCGCCTCCAACCCCTCCTCGAGGATTGCGCCGAGGGCCGCGTGAAGCGAGAGCACCATCGAGACCGGCGCGGTGTGGTGGTACACACGCGACGACCCGGCCACGTAGGCCGCGATCAGCGCCAGGTCCAGGTACCAGCTCTGGGCCGGCGCGGCGCGCGTCTGGATCCGCTCCACGGCCCGGGGCGAGAACGTGACCGGGGACAGGCCGGGAGGAACCCCGAGGCACTTCTGGGTCCCCGAGTAGGCCGCGTCGACACCCCAGCCGTCGATCTCCACCGGGATCCCCGCGAGCGACGTGACCGTGTCGAGCACGAACAGGGTGTCGGTGGCCTGCAGCGCGCGCAGGGGGGCCACGTCGTTCTCGACGCCGGTGCTCGTCTCGGCGTGCACGACGGCGACGAGACGGGCGTGGGGATGCGCACGCTGGGCGTCGAGCAGGCGCTGGGGGTCGAGGGCCCGGCCCCACTCCTCCTCGATGCGCACGACCTCGGCGCCGCAACGCCGCGCGACCTCGCACATGCGGTCGCCGAACACCCCGTTGGCCCCGATGACGGCCGTGTCGCCCGGCTCGAGCAGGTTGACGAAACACGCCTCCATGCCCGCCGAGCCCGTCCCGCTGACCGGCAGGGTGAGGGCATTGTCGGTGCGGAACACCGCGCGCAGTCGCTCCATGGTCTCGTCGAGCACCCGGAGGAACGCCGGGTCCATGTGGCCGAGCACCGGGCGGGCCAAGCCGGCCATCGCCTCCGGGTAGGGGTTCGAGGGCCCGGGTACCATCAGCAGTCGGTCGGTGTTGGTCACGCCCGGCATCCTACGTATGGCCTGCGCCGAACGGCGCACGGCGGGGTATGGCCTGCGCCCGGTGCGGCTCCGGAGGCCTAGGCCGCGACGCCGACCGACGCCCAGGGCTCGAGCAGCAGGCGGACGATCGGGGCCGCACCGGGACCGGCTGCGAGCCCGCGAGCGATCTCGGCCGCCGACCGCGCGACCCGGGTGACGTCGTCGTCGGGGAGGCGCAGCCCCGCCACCACGGCACAGGACTCCACCCGCGCGACGGCGTGCACCGCGGCCCGAGACGCGTGACGGCTGGCACGCGCGTGACGGAGCGCGCGGTCGATGGCGATCGTCGTGCGCCACCAGTCGACCTCGTCGTCGAGGGAGCCCAGGTCGAGCGCCTTGGCGACCCGATAGAGGTCGTCGACGGTGAGATCGGCGAGGGCGGCATCGAACGCGACGAGGTCCACCCGCGCATCTTGCTGAACGCGAGCCGGGAAGTGGTGGATCCCGCCGGTCTGCGAACCCGGTCTGCGGGCCCGGTGTGCGAGCCGGGTCAGGAACCGGCCAGGTCCCGTACGAGGCCGTCGAGGATGTCCTCCTCCGACACGAGCATCTCGTCGAACCCGAAGGTGCGCATGGTGGTCGCCAGCACCGCCACCCCGCCCACGATCACGTCGACCCGCTCGGCTTCGAGTCCGGGATTGTGACGGCGGTCGGCCGCCGGCTCGGTGGCGAGCGTCCGGAACACATCCTCGACTGCCGCGCGCGTGAGCCGGAAGTGGTGGATCCGGTCGCGGTCGTACTCGGGGAGGCCCTGCTCCACTGCGGCGACGGTGCTGACGGTGCCGGCCAGTCCCACCAAGGTGCGCGCCTCACGGAGGTCGGGAATCGCGCGCGCCACGTCGGCGAGATGGTCGCGCACCACGGTGACCGCAGCCGAGAGCTCCTCGGGCGCCGGCGGGTCCGAGTGCAGGAACTGCTCCGTGATCCGGACGCAGCCCACGTCGATCGAGATCAGGCCGACCGGCGCGGCCGTCCCGAGCACGAACTCCGTCGAGCCGCCCCCGATGTCGACCACGAGGTACGGCGCCGGCGCACCGGCGGCGGCGAGCGAGGCGGTCGCGCCGAGGAACGAGAGACGGGCCTCCTCGTCTCCGCTCAAGAGCTCCGGGCGCACGCCGAGCACAGCTGCGGCCGGTTCGAACAACGCGTCACGATTCGCGGCGTCGCGCGCAGCGCTCGTCGCCGTTGCGCGCATCACCTCGACCCCGAGGTCCCGCGCCACCGCGCCGTACTGGTCGAGCACGGCGAGCGTGCGGGCGATCGCCTCGGGATGGAGGCTCCGGTCGCCGTCGACGCCCTGGCCGAGCCGGGTGATCCGCATACGCCGGTCGACGGTGGTGACCGTGGCGTCCGGTCCGGCGCCCTCGACGTCGGCCACGAGGAGACGCACCGAATTGGTGCCGATGTCGACGGCCCCCAGGCGACGGGTCACTCCGCCCCCTCCGTGCGCTCCTGCCCGGGTCCCCCGGCGCCGGCGATCCGGCCGACGAGGGCCGGGTCGAGGCGGGCGAGGGCCCAGCGGCCCACCGGGTCGTCACCCCCGGCGAGGAGCCAGGCCACGTGGGCGTGCAGGCACTTCACCCCGACCCGGGTGCCGCCGACCCCGGCCGCCGGCCGCGGACCGACCCAGGCGCCCGGCACCGCGGCGTCACGCTCGGCGGCGTAGGCCGCGTGGGCGGCGACCAGCGCTCCGGGGTCGACCTCCGCCTCGGCTTCCCGGACCCCCCCAGCGGCCTCGAGTCGGCCCACGGCCCGGTTCCAGTCGGGGTCGACGAGCCAGAAGCGGGTCGGCATCGGCGTGCCGTCGTGGGTCAGCGGGGCGTTGCGGATCACCACCGGCGCGCCGTCGGTCCGGCGCACGACCACCTCGAACTCGGCCGTGGGCTCGCGCCCGAGGAGCGTGCGCACGGCGTCACGGTCGTCGACGGTGGCCGGCACGGGTCGGAGTGTAGGAGCAGCGGGTGCCGCCGCGGTCAGGGGAGCCGAGTGGTCGGCGTCGGGGCGGGGACGAGGACGTAGGGCGTCTCGCCGGGCCGGACCATGCCGAAGTCCTCACGCGCCCGCCGTTCGACCTCGGCGTCGCTGCCGAGGCGGATGTTGTCGCGCCGCAGCGAATTCGTGCTGCGCTCGAGCACCTCGAGGCGCTGCTCGGCGGCCGTCACCTCCTTGCGCTGGAGCAGGAAGGTCCGGGTCGGGTACACGAACGCGAACAGCACGACCACGAGCACGAGACCACCCACGAGCAGGAGGATCATCCGGCGCCGGGCCCGGGGGCGCGACGCGTGCGCGGCGTGACGACGTTGCTGGGCCACGGTGCGGCGGGCCTAGTCCCCACCCGCGGGCGCCGCGCCGGCCAGCGCGCCCCCGCCGAGGTACTGGGCCACGGGACCGAGCTCCTCCTCGATCCGCAGCAGCTGGTTGTACTTGGCGACCCGGTCGCTGCGCGCCGGCGCACCGGTCTTGATCATCCCGCAGTTGGTCGCCACCGCGAGGTCCGCGATCGTCGCGTCCTCGGTCTCGCCGCTGCGGTGCGACATCACCGACGTGAGGCCGTGGCGGCGACCGAGCTCGACCGTGTCGAGGGTCTCGGTGAGGGAGCCGATCTGGTTGACCTTGACCAGGATCGAGTTGGCGACCCCGCGCCGGACCCCCATGGCGACCCGCTCGGGGTTCGTGACGAACAGGTCGTCACCGACGAGCTGCACACGAGTGCCCAGCCGATCGGTGAGGGCCCGCCAGCCGTCCCAGTCGTCCTCGCCCATGCCGTCCTCGATCGACACGATCGGGTACCGGTCGCACAGCCCGGCCAGGTAGTCGGCGAACTCGACCCCGCGGAAGGTGGTGCCCTCACCCGCGAGCACGTACGCGCCGTCGGCGTACAGCTCGGTGGCCGCGACATCGAGCGCCAGCGCGATCTCGCCTCCCGGCGCGTACCCGGCCGTCTCGATCGCCTCGATCAGCAGCCCGAGCGCGTCCTCGTTCCGAGGGAGGTCCGGCGCGAAGCCACCTTCGTCTCCGAGCGCCGTCGACAGGCCGCGCGCGTGCAGGATCCCCTTCAGCGCGTGGTAGGTCTCGGTGCCCCAGCACAGCGCCTCGGCAAAGCTGGCGGCGCCCACCGGGGCGAGCATGAACTCCTGGATGTCGACATTGCTGTCGGCGTGCGCCCCACCGTTGAGCACGTTCATGAGGGGCATCGGCAGCACCGACGCGTTAGTGCCGCCCACGTGGCGGAAGAGCGACTGGCCACCCTCGATCGCGGCGGCCTTGGCGGCGGCGAGGGACACGCCGAGGATCGCGTTCGCCCCGAGCCGGCCCTTGTTCGGGGTGCCGTCGAGCCGGCAGAGCTCGTCGTCGAGCGCACGCTGGTCGCAGCCGTCCAAGCCGAGCACGGTGTCGGCGATCTCGCCGTTCACATGAGCCACGGCCGTACGGACACCCTTGCCGCCGTAGCGCTCGCCGCCGTCACGCAGCTCCACGGCCTCGTGGGCACCGGTGCTCGCGCCGCTCGGCACCGCAGCGCGGCCGCGGGCGCCGCCGAGGAGCTCCACCTCGACCTCGACGGTGGGGTTGCCGCGGGAGTCGAGGATCTCCCGGCCCGCGACTTCGACGATCTCACTCACGAACGGCTCCACTCACGAACTGCTCCACTCACGAACGGCTCCCTGGGCACCCGTCCCTGGGCACCCGGCGGCCGGGCATCGTCCTCGGGCGTGTGTGGCGGATGTGGCTGACTGTGGCTGATGTGGTCGGTGGGAAAGGCTACCCGCACCCGCCCCACCGGCGGGGGCGAATCGGACCGTGACCGTAGACTCCCGCCGATGGCCGCCCCCGAACCCGGCTCGGGCACCGAGTCACCGTCGGGGCACCCGGCCCCGCCCGCGGACCCGTACCCCACCCCGCCCGCAAGCCCGCCGAGCGGCGTGGTGGCCGGCCTGGACCCGTTCGCGGCCGGGTTCTTCGACGACCCGTACCGACGCTACGCCGCGTTGCGGGAGGCCGATCCGGTCCACCGGAGCCCACTCGGCTCCTGGATGCTCACCCGCTACGACGACTGTGTCCGGCTCCTGCGCCACCCCACGGTGTCGGTGGAGGATCGCCACGCCGGCCTCGACCGCCGGGCCCGCCTGTTCGGGGACGACGACCCCCGGCGCGGCCGCGGCGCCGCTGCGATCTTGAACCTCGACCCACCGGCCCACACCCGCATCCGCCGGCTGGCCGGGAAGGCGTTCACACCCCGCCGCGTCGAGGCGTTGGCCCCCCGTATCGAGGCCCTCGTCGACACTGCGCTCGACCGGGTCGCCGCCGACGGCGGGATGGACGTGATCGCCGACCTCGCCTTCCCGCTCCCCTTCGCCGTCATCTCGGAGATGCTCGGTATCCCCACCGACGACAGCGACCGGATGCGCGACGTGTCCCATACCCTCGTGCAGACGCTCGAGCCGCTGACCGGCCCGGACGAGGTCCCGGCCCTCGTCGCCGCCTCGGACACGATGTACGACTTCGTCGAGGAGATGATCCGCTGGAAGCGGGCCAACCCCGCCGACGACCTGCTCACCGCGCTGATCGAGGTGCGCGACGGCGGCGACGCGCTCTCCCACGAGGAGCTCCACGACCAGGTGACCTTGCTGTACATCGCGGGTCACGAGACCACGGTCAACCTGATCGGCAACGGCGTGCTCGCACTGCTGCAGCATCCCGAACAGTTCGCGCGTCTACGCCGCGACCCCGGGCTCGTGGGCAACGCGATCGAAGAGCTGCTCCGCTTCGACGCGCCCGTGCAGTTCTCCCGCCGGATCGCCCTCGACGACATCGAGATCGGAGGCACGACGATCCCGTCGGGCACCTTCGTGTTCACGGTGCTCGGCGCCGCGAACCGCGACCCCGCTCACTTCGGCGTCGAGGCCGACGTCCTCGACCTGACCCGGCGCGACGCACCCCAGCACCTCGCGTTCGGCGGGGGGATCCACCACTGCCTCGGCGCCGTGCTCGCCCGCGCCGAGGCCCGCGCCGCGATCGGTGGGCTGGCACGGCGGTTCCCCGGCCTTGGGCTCGCGACCGACCGCCCCGCCTGGAACCGTCGCCTCGTGCTGCGTGGGCTGGACACGCTGCCCGTGACGCTCGGCTGAGCCGCCTACTCGGGGTCCGGGCCGACCAGGAGCACCACCGACGCCACTGCGACCCACACCGTCAACCCGGCCAGTCCCGCCAGCGACGCGCCCCCCGACGGCGAGAAGAAGCCGTCACGCGAGAGCGCCCCGACCCCCAGGAGCTGCGCCACCGCGGCGACACCGGCGAGCCCTCCGAGCCACCGCGCCGGGTAGCGCGACCGCCACATGGTGAGGCCGAAGGCGCAGAGGCCGACGGCCAGCGGTGCACCGGCGAGGTCGACGAGCAGCAGTCGCGCCTCGTGCAGGGCCTCCACGACACCAGGATCCCCGTCGAGCACGACGAAGGACTGGGCCTGCGCAAGCGCGATCCCCACGAACACGACCGAGAGCGCCACGAGCACCGAGCCCCAGCCGATGGTGGCGAGGATCCCCGGCGCGCCCTCGGCCCGCGCGCACAACGCACGCAGCGCAGCGACGAAGACGATCATCAGCGCAAGCCCGATCACGATGCACAACGACCCCACGAGGAGCCGGCGCCGGCCGTCGAGGGTCCAGCGCACGACCTCCTCGGCCGTCGCCGCAGGTCCCGGAGGGTGGGGCGGTACCAGGAACCAGCCGACGACCACGAGCAGCGCCGCACCCAGCCCCGCCACCCCGCCGAGCCGGCGCACGCGCCCCCCGGTCACGCCCCACCGCCCGTCACGCCGGGTTCCCCCGGATCGGCACGGGCGGCGTCCCAGAGGGCGACGACGGCCTCCGGCGCCAGCGCGTGGAGGTCGACGCCCTGCGCGCGCGCCAACTCCTCCATCCGGCGGAAGTCGGCGCGGAACCGACCGGCCCAGCCCCGCAGCGCCGACTCGGCGTCGACGCCGGCTTCGCTCGCCAGGAGCACCGCGGCCGCGAGCACCTCGCCGATGACCGACTCGGCCGGCGGGGTTCCCTCGGCCGGCGCACCGATCACCGACGCCGCCGCGGCGGCGCGGGCCAGGCGGGCCGAGGCTTCGTGACGGTCACCCAGGTCCAGGCCGACCGCAGCCGCCTTCCGGAGCAGCTTGTGGGTGTAGAGCAGCGCAGGAAGTCCCGCCGGGACCGCGTCGACCAGGGAGTCGCTTCCGCGTTCGCCCTTCTTGATCTGCTCCCAGTTGCGCACGACGGCGTCGGCGGTGTCAGCCTCCACGTCGGCGAACACGTGCGGATGGCGGCGCACCAGCTTGTCGTGGATGCCCTGGGCCACCGCGGCAGTGGTGAACTCACCCGCCTCCTCGGCGAGCACGCCGTGGAACACGACCTGGAACAGGAGGTCGCCGAGCTCGTCGGCGAGGTCGGCGAGCACCTGCGGATCGACCAGCTCGTCGGGCGCGGGGTCCGCCGGCACGGCCTCGATGGCGTCGACGACCTCGTAGGCCTCTTCGAGGAGGTAGCGGGTCAGCGAGTGATGGGTCTGCTCGGCGTCCCACGGGCAGCCGCCGGGGCCCCGGAGGCGACGGGCCAGGGCCACGAGGGCGGCAAAGGCGTCGGCGGGCCCGGGAGCGAGCGCCACGAACACCGCAGTGAGGTGGTCCGGCTCGACCTCGCGGTCGAGCCCGGCAAGCGGCACCGACCGCACCACCTCGTCGGCGAGGCCGAGCCGCTGGAGGACCGTGACCGGCGTGTCGGGGCCGACGCGCTCGAGCAGGGCCAGCTTCACGTCGGACGCGACCAGCGGCCCGTCGACCTGGGCGATCAGGAGCGGGCCGCCGGCCTCGAGCACGGCCGGGTCGAGCGCGCGCCCGTCGACCACCCGGGCGCCGGCGAGCGGGTCGACCCCGACCCGGGCCCACGCCAGGTCGGCGAAGGACACCCCCGGCACGACCGCGAGTGTCACCTCGCCGGCCCGGGCCCGCTCCTGGAGGAGTCCGACGCTGCGCTCGGCGACCACGGGGCTCCCGGGCACCGCGTAGACGACCTCACCGTGCCGGTGCGCCGCCGCGACAAGCTCGTCGACGATGCGCAGGTACACGTCGCCGATCAGGGCCGCCGTCTCGTAGACGTGGTCGAACGCGACGAACTCCACGCCGTCGGCCGCGAGGTCGGCGACGGCCGGGTGCCGCGCCGTCCGGGCGAACCGCACTGCGGCTGCGTCGATCACCGACCGGGCTTGCGGCAGGAGCAGGTCCGCACCCGCCGGGCCCAGCCCGACCACCACGACCCGCGTCATCCGGGACCTACGGCGAGCCGGTGACCGGAGCGGCAGGGGTGAACGGCGTGGGGTAGGGAACCACCTGGAACCGCACCGGGTCGAAGCGCCCTTA
>JBJSXO010000271.1:0-4579 GCA_046086425.1 Actinomycetota bacterium
CACAAGGGCATCTCGTGGTTCATCCTGCCCATGGACCTGCCCGGGATCGAGATCCGGCCGATCGAGACGATCCTCGGATCGTCGGAGTTCTGCGAGGTGTTCCTCGACGAGGTGCGTGTGCCGGCAGACCAGCTCGTCGGAAAGGAGAACGACGGTTGGCGAGTCACCAATGTCACGCTGAGCTTCGAGCGGGGCACTGCGTTCGTGTCGGAGATGGTCGACGCGATGCGCATGGCCGAGGAGCTCGCGCCGCTGGTGCGCGACCCGGCCGACCGTCGCGAGCTCGGCCACGTGATCGCCGAGTTCGACGCCCTGTGGGCCCTCACGAAGCGCAACGTGTCGCGCGCCGCGGCGACGGGGGACACGGGTCTGGGTGGGATGATCATGAAACTGGCGTATTCCGAGGCTCGTGACCGGCTCGGCGAGCTCTCGATGCGCGCGCTCGACCGTGGCGTGCTCGACGTGCACGATCCGTTCGTCGAGGAGCGCCTGCGGACGCTGTCCCTGACCATCGCCGCAGGTACGTCGCAGATCCAGCGCAACATCGTCGGCGAGCGCGTGCTGGGCCTACCGCGCGAGCGGCAGTGGCCGGCCGGGGAGTAGCGCAGCGCCGTGCACTTCGACCTCACCGACGACCAGGAAGCCCTGCGCGACGGCATCCGGGCCGTGTGCCAGGGGCGGTTCGGCTCCGACCGGGTGCGCGCCGGGTTCGACCGCGCCGTGTGGGACGAGCTGGCCGAGACCGGCGTGTTCTCCCTACTCGCCGACGGGTTCACCTGGGCCGACGCCGCGATCGCGTTCGAGGAGCTGGGCCGGGCTCTGGTGCCGGGGCCACTCGTGTGGGGGGTATTGGCGTACGGGCTGGTCGACGGCGTGCCCACCGGACTGGCCCGTCCGCCTGCGGGCGCGCCGGCGATGGTGGAGCATCTCGGTGCCGCCGACGTCGTCGTCGTGCTCGACGACGACGTACGTCGGGTTCCCGCCGGCGCGCTGGCCGGCACTGCGCTCGACTGGCCGCTCGACCCGCTCACCCCGGTCAGCCGCGTCGACACCCTGCCGGCGGGCGACGTCCTCGCCGGAGCGGACCCGACCCGGTGGTGGCGCAGCGGCGCCGTCCTCACCGGCGCGTTTCAGGTCGGGATGGCCCACGCCTGCGTGGAGCAGGCGACGGCGTACTCCCTCGGCCGTACGCAGTTCGAGCGCCCGGTGGGGTCGTTCCAGGCGATCAAGCACCTGCTCGCCGATGCGCTCGTCCGGGCCGAGGTGGCGCGCACGGCGGTGCACGCCGCGGCGGTCACCCTCGACGACCCCGAGGTCGGTGATGTCGATCGGGCGATCGCCGGGGCCAAGCTGCTCGCCGGTGAGGCGGCGCTGAAGAATGCCAAGGCGTCCGTGCAGGTGCACGGCGGGATGGGGTTCACCTGGGAGGTCGACGCGCACCTCTACCTCAAGCGCGCCTGGCTCGCCAACACCACCTTCGGTACGCCCGACGCCTGCGCCGACGCGCTGGCGGCGTCCCTGCCGGCCTGAGCGGCGTTCGACGCCGCCGGTGCTCGGGGTCACAATGGTGAGGCCCGGAGCCCGATCGGGCCTCCGCGAGACCCGACTCCACGAGACCCGAGAGGACGGCCTGTGATCCGGTTCAGCGTTCTGTACCCGAAGACCGAGGGCGCACGCTTCGACCACGACTACTACCGCGATCGTCACGTGCCCCTGGCCGTCGAGACCTGGGGGATCGGTGAGGACCAAGTCGCAATCGACAGGGGCCTCGACGGCCCCTACGAGGCGGCGGTCCACTTCACGTTCGTGTCGACGGACACCCTGGCCGCTGCGCTCGGGGCCGAGGGCAGCGGCGCGGTCATGGCCGATGTGGCCAACTACACCGATATCGTCCCGGTGGTGCAGACCTCGGAGATCGTCGCCTGAGCGTTCCCGGTCGTGTCTCCGGCGCGACCGGGCGCTCAGGTGCGCGGCAGCGATGCGAGTGACACCACGGTGAGGACGAGGATCGTGAAACCCACGCCGTTGAGGATCCCGCGTAGCAGTGGGTCCTTGAGTCGCTGCGCGATTGCTGCGACGAACAAGACCATGGCGAGCATGACCGTGTTGCGGACGTACTTCTCGCCGTGGGTACGGGCTTCGGTGCCGTCGGCGAACGACGCCTCGGCCTCTTGGTTGATCGCCTTGGCCTTGGCCCGGAACGGGTTCCGGTACTCGGGCATCCGGGCCGGGCTCTTGGGCGCGTCGGGGTTCACGAACGGGTCGGTGAGCAGCCACGCGTCGAACGCGACCTTGTAGGCCGACGACATGCGCTTCTCGAGCAGCGCCTGCAGCTCGGGGTCACCGGCGTCGCGCGCTTCGAGCCAGGCGGTCATGAGCGCGGCGTCGTTGGTGAGCTCAGAGGTGGCCAGGCTGTCGAGCTCCTCGGCGTCGAACCGGGAGAGGGTGGCGGTGCCGTACTCGCGGGCCTGCTCGCCGTCCCACTTGGCGGCCTGGAAGCCGCTCCACGCAGTGGCGATGGCCACGACGGCGAAGAGGATCACCTCGACCACCTCGAACACCCGGTGCGTGCGGTGGTGGCGCGCGCGCTCGGGCCCGCCGCCGGTCCCGGTGCCGTCCCCGTGCTCGTGGTCGTGCTCGCTGAGGTGGTGGGCGATCTCGATGTTCGCGCCTTCGGCCATGGATGCTCCCCGCTCGTGAGCCGGCCATCATCGCATTACGGCCCGTCCGGATGCTGCTCGCGGTGGTGCATACTCGGCGGGTGGCTCCCGACCTCGGCCTCACGCACGTGGCGTTGCCCGTCACCGACGTGGACCTCAGCGCGGCCTTCTACGACCGGTACGGCGCGCTCCGGGTGGTGCACCGGCGCGACGACGAATCGGGGTCGGGCGCAGTGGTCTGGCTGTCGGACCTCACCCGGCCGTTCGTGATCGTGCTGATCGAGACCACGGTCACCCACGTGCTCGGCGGGTGGGCCCATCTCGGGGTGGCCTGCGCGAGCCGGGACGAGGTCGACGCCCGTTGCGACGCGGCCCGGCGCGCCGGCATCGACGTCCAGGGCCCCTACGACGACGGCCCGCCGGTCGGCTACTGGGCGATCATCCCCGATCCCGACGGGCACCACCTCGAGCTGGCCCACGGCCAGCAGGTCGACACCACGGTCGCCGCCGCGCGGCGGGAACGGCCCGGCGATCGTTAGTGTCGGCGCCGATGAGCGCGCTCGATCCGTCCACCACCGTCCTGTCGGCCCTCGCGGGCCGGCTCGCCGCCGATCCCGACGGCCCCTACCTCGACTTCGAGGGCGAGGCCTACACCGCCCGTGCGATGGACGCCGCGGGGAACCGTTGCGCCCGGCTCCTCGCCGACCTGGGCTTCGGCCGGGGCGACCGGGTCGCGACGCTGCTCGAGAACGTCCCCGAGCAGGTGATCTCGTTCTTCGGATCGGTGAAGCGGGGAGCGGTCCAGGTGCCGGTGAACACGGCCTACAAGGGCGAGTTCCTGCGGCATCAGCTCGCCGACTCCGGCGCCGCGGTCCTGGTCGTGCAGGGAGACTTCGCCGGGCGCGTCGCCGACCTCGACTGCTCGACGCTGCCCGAGCTGCGCGCGTTCGTGGTCGTCGGGGAGGCCGATCGGGCCATCACCGAGCGACCGGTCCACGACTGGGCCACGGAGATGGCGGGCCGCTCGGATGCCGCAGTCGACGACCCCGGGGTGACGCCGTCGGACCTCGCGTGCTTCATCTACACCGCCGGGACCACCGGACCGTCCAAGGGCTGCATGCTCCCCCACCACTACGTCGCGTCCCTGGGGGACCAGATCGCCCGGGCGTGGGAGATCGCACCCGACGACTGCGTCTTCACCCCGCTCCCGCTGTTCCACTTCAACGCGATCTCGGTGTGCGTGGTCGGCGGACTCGTGAACGGGCACAGCGCCGCCATCGTGCGGCGCTTCTCCGTGTCGAACTTCTGGCCCGAGGTGGTGCGGACGAACTCCACGATCGCGTCGCTGCTCGGCTCGCTCGCCATCCTCGTGGGCGACGCGCCCGACAACCCCGCCCAGGCCGCGCACCGACTCCGCCTCTGCGTGGCCGCACCCATGCCGCCGGCGACCGACGAGGCCTGGTTGAGCTTAAGGCAATCATAACACAGGAATCTTCAAAAAACGATTCCGCGCGTGCACCACAACCGCAACACAGCAACAAGCCGCCACGACCTTGACCCGGCCGAACTGTGCCTGAACGAACGAGCGCGCGAACACAACGAACGAACGACACACGAATGAACCAAATGGCTGCGGAGATTTTTCAAAAAACGTTACTTTAAGAGCACGGGGGCCGACGTTGCTGAACTCAACAACCCCGAACTTTGAAGTTCATCTGGCGTTCGTCTTGATGTTTCGCCACGCACCGTTCCTGCCCACCAACTGGAGTCCAAGTCAAATTGAGCAACTCAACCCTGGCAAAAGAAAGGTACTTGGGATCTGGGCGGAAGGCTCCAGAAATGCAACAAACACACTCTAATCACCGCTGGTTCCTAGTGCTGCACACTTGATGCGCTAAGAACACACACTTGGCGAAAAC
>JBJSXO010000272.1:0-4348 GCA_046086425.1 Actinomycetota bacterium
CGGCCCGGCCGGCGAGGATCGGCTCGACCATGGACTCGAGCAGCTCGGGCGCGTACTGACCGTCGCCGTGGAGCATCACGGCAACGTCCCACCCATGATCCAGCGCGTACCGGTAACCAGACTTCTGGTTTCCCCCGTACCCGAGATTCCTCTGCTGTCTGATCACGGTGACGGGCAGGTCAGGATGATCGTCGCGGTACTGCGCAGCGACCATCGCGGTCCTATCCGCGGAGTAGTCGTCGAGGACCAGGATCTCGCAGACCGTCGTCGCGAAGTCGGGGTCGATCCGGTCGAGCGTCGCGGCGAGCGTCCGCTCTGCGTTGTACGCCACCACGACTATGCCGACCTTCACCGTGGCCCCCTGGCGTTAGCGCCGCTACTCACCCGAATCGTCTCCGAGACTTCACCGCCGGACGGCGGAACTCAGGCGTCCAGAAATGTTACTGAACTGCCGCCTGGTGCGCAGGAATGCGAAGGGTGGCCACGCAGTCGCCCGGACGGGCGTCGAGACCCATGGAATCTGGCCAATTGGTGCGTGCTCGCATAGGGATCCACTGACACGATTTCCTGACGCGACCGCCACTCCCCGGGGGCACCGAGGTCCCGCGATCGAGGGAGCCGAGGAGTATCGTCTCGGGCAGCGGGCCGCGGGGCGAGCGATCGTCACACCCACGATCGTCGCCGACCCTGGCCCCCGCCCACCGATGACATGAAGCCACTCGAGCATCATCTCCGGGAACAGCTCGAGCTGCCCGACGGCTACTTCTGGCACGCAACCCGATGGCGCGCCGTCCGGAGGTTCCTGCCGGCGGGGCCGATCACCGTCCTCGACGTCGGTGCCGGAGGGGGTTGGCTGGGGCATCGCCTCGCCGAGGAGCGTCCGGACGTCTCCTACACGTTCGTCGAGCCGCTTTCCACGCTGTCCACCGTCCTCGAAGAGGAGTTCGGACCCGCTGCGAACGCGCGAACCGGTTCGCCGATCACGGCCCAGGCCGTGACCATGCTCGACGTGATGGAGCACCAGTCCGATGACATCGGGTTCTTGTCGGACTACGTCCGCCGCTCCGTCGCGGGAACGACGTTCGTCCTGACGGTTCCCGCATCGATGCGGCTCTGGTCTGCATGGGACGTCGAACTCGGCCATTTCCGCCGCTATACGGCGCGTTCGCTTCGAGCGACGATGCGGAGCGCCGGGCTGGAGATCACCGAGGTGTCCTATCTCTTTCCCGAGCTGTGGCCGGCTGCGGCCGCTCGTCGACTCGCTGCGCCGGCCAAGGCCGCCGACCCGGGTAGTGGCCGTCCCGAGTTCCGGGCCCTCCCACGGCCGGTGAACGGTGTGCTACGGGGCGTGGGAGCGGGGACGGTTGCGGTCCGTCGGTTGGTTCCGTTCGGCACCTCGGTGCTCGGAGTGGGCCGAACGCCGGTCTCGGAAACAGACACGGACCTGTGAACGAATCCACACCGACCGTCTGGCTGGTTGCGCCGATCTTTCTCGACGTGCCCTCGTTCATCATGCTCCGCGAGCGCGTCCACGAGGTGCTCCGTCCCTTGTCCGGTCAATTCTCGGGAGTGCGCTTCCTCGTCATCGACGACTCTGCGGGCGCGGATATCGAAGTTGGAGAGCTTGCGAAGTTCACCGACGTGGAGGTACTGACACCGACGTACGGTCTCGGTCATCAGCACGCAATCGTGCTCGGCGTTCGAACGCTGGCCCAGCGGATCGAGGATCATGACATCGTCGTCACACTCGACTCTGATGGCGAAGACCGACCCGACGACCTTCCTGCGCTCTTGGCTGCGCTCCGCAACGCCGAAGCCGTCAAGACGATCGTCGTTGCCCGCCGGACACAACGTCAGGTTGGCTTGGCGTTTCGCGCTGCCTATGCCGTGTTCCGCATCTTGTTCCGAGTCCTGACCGGACTCGTCGTCGACTCTGGCAACTTCGCGGCGTACTACGGATGGACGGCAAAACGCGTGCTCTTCCACCCCAACTTCGACGTCTGCTACTCGTCGAGTCTGCTGAGCCTCGGGCTACCCGTCGTGAAGGTTCCGTGCCCGCGTGGGCCCCGGTATGAGGGAAGGTCGAGGATGACCCCGGCGACCCTCGTTCTCCACGGTCTGAGAATGATGATGCCGTTCCTCGACCGCATCACCGTCCGTGCGCTCTTCACCTTCGGAACGCTGTTCCTCATCGGACTGGTTCTCGCCCTTGCCGTGGCCGTCGGAGCGATCTTCGAGGTCGGGATACCCACCGAGGCGGCGATCTTCGCACCGGCCTTCGCCGGCGTGGCCTTGGTGGGGTTCGGCAACTTCGTCGTGCTGTTCGCCCTGTTCACCAACTACGGGGGCTTGCGACTGGGCCCGAGCCTTGCCCTACCCCCCGGAGGTGACGGTCCCGACGCCAGGTAACCGGTCGTCCCTCGGCTCGAAGCCGATCGACGGGCTCGTGTTGCGCTCAGTCCACTGGTCGACAGATCAGTGCACGGACCTCTGGCAGCGGCGGATCTCCGAAACGACGGCTCAGCGCCCCACGGTCGAGGAGCTCGCGAATCATGGCGACCGAGATCTGGGGGCTGAGATCCACGGGTTGCGCCGAGAGATCCATCCGCTGTCCGGGTCCACATCGTTCGCTCACCACGGTCACGGCTTGGGCAAGTTGGGTCTTCACGCTGCCGCTCCAGCCGACGTAGAAGTCACGCGTCCTGTCCACTGCAGGAAGATTCAGCACGAAGACGAGACCGAGCGCGATCGTCCCGACTCCGACGAGGGCCACCGCCGCCGGCCCGGTCGTCCGCAGCGTCCAGCAGACAGCCGGCAGGAACGCCGCGACGAGGAACACCGCCGGTGGCTGCAGGTACCGGTTCGAGACGCCGTCGAGTGTCGCGATCGCTTCGGTCAGCGTCGGCCAGAAACCGGTTCGCGAGTAGGCCAGCAACCCCACCGTGAGCAACGCGGCAGCGACACCACCGGCGAGGACGGCGATCACATCGCGGGGAAGCCGATGCCGGATGAGTCCGACCGCAGCGCACGCGCTGACAGCAACCAGGAGCACGAGACCGATCCCCGGACCCCCTGCTGCCAACCCACCGGCGGCGCGTGCCAACACCGCCCATCCGAACGACAGCGAGTCACCGAAGGACGCTGGGAACCTCACCGGCTCACAGTTCGCGCACGGCTCGTTCACCAGGATCTTCGAGTAGTCGAGCGCGAGATACCCCGCGTGAGCCAGCACCGGAGGGACGAGCGCGATCCACCACAACGGTCGCGGCCAGAGCCAGACGATGATCACCACCGTCATCACGAGACCCCCGGTGGCATTCGCACTGTCGCAGAGAAGCGCGAGCACCGACAGTCCGGCCACAAAGACGGCTCGCCGGCGATCGGGAGTCTTCCCGAGGGCGACGAAGATCGCGCCGAATGACGCTGCTACCGCCAGGTTGTATCCGAACAGGTGCTGGTACACCATCGTCTCGGAGCCAGGCCCGAAGTAGGTGACGACGACCGCCGCCACGAGCGCAATCGGCAACGGGACAGCGAGCCGAGTGAGGACGCCGGCCACGCTGATCTGACACAAGACGAGGCTCACGACCAGCAGCATCGGTACGAACCAGTTGTGCTCGAAACCGAGGAAGTTGGTCTGAACGCTGTACGCGAGGTTGTCGACCGTCCACATGTGGCCGTTGAAGCCGATGAACATGTTCGAGAGCCACGAGCCCGAAAGGCCGCGTGAGATCGTCACCCACTCGTCGTACACCGGGTAGTAGCGGTCGGAGATCACGGCCACCCACACGGCACAGGCCAAGGGAACGACGACCCATGCGGTGATCCGTACGATCTCTGCAGTGCGCGATCGCCCCGGAGTCCCTTGCTCGGGATCGCCGGCGTCGACCGCGAGCGCGGGGCGAAGCATCGATCGCAAGATACCCCACGCCACCGATCAGGCGGTGGAGAGAACGACCTCGTACATGGCGCGCGCGAAGCCGTCGGCATCGTTGGTGTCGGTCACGTGGTCGGCCAGGGCCTGGACATCGGCGTCGGCGTTACCCATGGCGATGCTGGTACCCGACGCGGCGAACATCAGCGTGTCGTTCTGGCCGTCGCCGATGGTCGCGATGGCAGCAGGCGGGATGCCGAGGTGGGCCGCCAGGTAGGCGACCACCGCCCCCTTGTGGGCGTCGGGGTGGGTCACGTCGAGGTAGTACGCCTGCGAGCGGGTGGCCGACACCGCAGCTCCGAGAGCGTCCACCACCGAGACCTCGGCCGCAGCGACACGGGCGTGGTCGGCGGAGTAGCCGACCACCTTCACCGGCGCGCCGACCGCGTCGCCGATCGCGCCGAGCAGATCGGA
>JBJSXO010000273.1:0-3055 GCA_046086425.1 Actinomycetota bacterium
CGCCGACGGCCGCGTCACCGTGAAGGTGGCCCTCACCACGGCGGGGTGCCCGCTGCGCCACCAGATCAAGACCGACGTCCAGTCGAAGGTCGACGGGCTCCCCGGGGTGAGCGCCGTGAAGGTCGAGTACGGCGAGATGACTGCGGAGCAGAAGGCCAAGGCAATGGACCGGGCCCGGTTCAACGCCCGCGAGAACGCCGCCCCCACGCAGGTCGCGCCCACGACCCGGGTCATCGCGGTGGCGAGCGGCAAGGGCGGGGTCGGGAAGTCGTCGGTCACCGTGAACCTCGCCGCTGCGCTCGCGGCCCGGGGGCTCACCGTCGGCATCCTCGACGCCGACATCTGGGGCTTCTCCGTGCCGCGCATGCTCGGCGCCGACGGCCGCCTGTCCGGCGCCGACGGCAAGATCCACCCCCACGAGGTCGTCGTGCCGGCAGCCGGCGCCGGGCCCGACGGGCTCGTCAAGGTCGTGTCGATGGGCTTCCTGGTGGAGGACGAGACCTCGGCGCTCATGTGGCGCGGGCTGATCCTCACCAAGGCCGTCGAGCAGTTCCTCAAGGACGTCCGCTGGGGTGACCTCGACTACCTCCTCGTCGACATGCCCCCCGGCACCGGCGACATCCAGATGGGTCTGGCCCGGATGCTGCCCCAGGCCGAGATGCTCGTCGTCACGACCCCGGCGCTCGGCGCGCAGAAGGTGGCGGCTCGCGTCGCCGACATGGCGCGGCGCTCGTACATGAAGGTGATCGGCGTCGTGGAGAACATGAGCGAGTTCGTCACCCCGTCCGGTGAGCGCTTCGCCCTATTCGGCGAGGGCGGTGGGGCGGCCCTCGCCCGGGACATCGGTGCCCCGCTCGTGGCCCGGATCCCGCTCGAGGCCGAGGTGTCGCGCGGCGGCGACCAGGGCCGGCCCGTGGCCCTGGATGATCCCGAGGGGCCGGCCGGCGCGGCGTTCGGCGCCCTGGCCACGCGCGTCGTCGAAGAGTTGCTCCCCCCGGTGGAGATGAGCGGGTGCACCGCCCGAATCCTCGAGCTGGCGATGGCCAACCTCGCCGACTCGCCCGCTCCCGGCACCTCGGCCGAGGGCTGACGCGCCCCGCGGTTCGCGCGGCTACACCGCCGACCAAGTCGACCGGGCGGACGTGCCGGTGACCTTGCCCGCCTTCTTCAGCTTCTGGAGGTGCGCGAGCATCTGCGCGCCGGCGGCCGACACGAGCTCGGGCGGGAGGTCGTCGTTGCCGTAGATCTGGGACACCAGCTCGGAGACCTTGGTGGGCCCTTTCCGCACCAACGCGAGAACCTGGGCCTCCCGGGCCTTGCGGTGGTCGATGTAGTCGCGAACACGTGCCCGGGCGTCGTCGATCACGTCGCCGTGGGCCGGGCAGATCCGGCTCGTCCGCAGCCGCTCGAGCCGCTCGAGCGACTCCACGTACGCGACCATGTCGCCACCACGGGTCGGGTTGATCACCGAGTACATCCCGTCGAGCACGACGTCGCCGGTGAACAGCACTCGCTCCTCCTCGAGCAGGAAGCACAGGTGCTCGGGCGCGTGGCCCGGGGTGGCGAGTACGTCGAGGCCGAACTCGGTGCCCTCGATCGTGGCCCCCTCGCCGACGACCCGGTCCACGACCACATCCGAGTCCTTGGGCACCTTCTTGGTGGACGCAAGCACCTCGGCGCCCGTCTCACGCACGAGCCGGACCGTTCCCGGGATGTGGTCGGGGTGGAAATGGGTGAGGAGCACCCAACGCACCCGATCCTTCATCGACGCGCCGATGATTGCGTCGATGTGCCCGGCATCGTCGGGGCCGGGGTCGATCACCGCCACCTCGTCGATGCCGACCAGGTACGTATTGGTGCCAGGCCCGGTGAACGGACCCGGGTTCGGTGCGACGATGCGCCGCACCAGCGGAGAGAGCGCGCTCGGCACGCCCGGGGTCAGGTCGGGCACCTCACCCTCCCTCCGCAGCCCCGAGCGCGACCGGATCACGGCCCATGCCGACGACGATCCCCGACGCCGCGTCGTCGGCACGGTGCTCGTCGTCGGTGGTGAGATCGAGTTGCCAACCTTGGCCGGCGTCCATCACGCGCAGCGCGTCGGGACGCGACCAGCGCTCCCGCGTCGCCGCGAGGAACGCGGCCGCACTCGGATACCGGCGCATCACGAGCAGCGATCGGATCGTCGGGTAGATGAGCTCGATCGCGCCGGTACGGGCGCGCTCGATCGCCGCGTCGGGATGGACCCATTCCGACGCGACCATCTCGTCGTCGTCGTGCTCGTACACGTGCCCGGTGGGCGCGGCCGCGACGAAGAACCAGGTGTCGAACCGCTTCGGGGCGCCGACCGGGGTGATCCAACGGCCGAACGGGACCAGCGAACCGAGGTCGAGCAGCGCAGCGTGCGCGTCGAGCACCCGGGTCAGGTCGGTCTCGCCGCGCAGGAGACGGACCCGGTCGTCGGCCAGCGCGCCGGGGTCGACCGCGTCGGGGTCGATCGGCGCGCCGTCGGTCCGCCGCCGGGCGACGAGCACGCCGGCTTCCTCGAAGGACTCGCGCACCGCCGCGACCCAGAACCGCGTCGCGTCGGCCACTCCCAGCCACGCGTCGGCCACCGCGGGGTCGACGCCCGTGGTGCGAGCGAGCAGGCCCGGGGCCGCGTCGGCCGGGTCGACCTGTCCCCCGGGGAACACGTAGGCGCCGGGCACGAAGCTCGAGCGCGGGTTCCGCCGCAGCATGAAGACCTCGAGGCCCGGTGCGTCCCGCACCAGCATGACGGTCGCGGCTTCGCGAACCGACACAGCGCTCGCCGTCACCCCCACATTCTAGGAGCCTCAGTACGGCGCCGATTCCGGCACCGGGCCTCGGTACCGGGGAGGCGGGGGCAAGCGCGCCGTACGCTGCTCGGTCCATGAGCGACACGCCCTCCACCGATCCGCGGCGGCACCTGCCGAAGGTCGATCGGGTGGTCGACGCGCTCGTGGGCCTGCCCCAGCCCCTGCTCGTCGAGTGCGCGCGGGCGACCATCGACGACGCCCGTGCGGCCGCCGGCGACGGC
>JBJSXO010000274.1:0-31525 GCA_046086425.1 Actinomycetota bacterium
CGGGCGTAGGCCTCCGCGTCGTCGATCGGGCCCTCGTCGAGCCGCAGCTCGAGCAGGAACTCCAACGCCTCACCGATGACCCGCCCGGGTGGCACCCCGAGGTGGGCCATCACGGCGCGCCCGTCGAGGGGCGGGCGGATCGCGTCGATCTCCTCCTGCTCGCGCAGCTCGGCGATACGCCGCTCGAGGTCGTCCATGCGGCGGGTGAGCGCAGCGGCGCGCTTGGGGTTGCGGGTCGTGCAGTCGCAGCGCTGGAGGTGGTTGAGCTCGTCGAGGAGGTCGCCGGCGTCGCGCACGTAGCGCCGCACGGCCTTGTCGGTCCAACCCATGCCGTAGGTGTGGATGCGCAGGTGGAGGAAGACCAGCTTCGTGACCGCAGCGACCACGTCGCTCGGGTACCGCAGCGCCTTCATCCGCTCCTCGGTCATGCGCGCGCCCACGACCTCGTGGTGGTGGAAGCTCACCCCGCCCTTGCCCTTCTCGAACGAGCGGGTCCGGGGCTTGCCCACGTCGTGGAACAGCGCAG
Organism: Actinomycetota bacterium; assembly: GCA_046086425.1. Lineage (GTDB taxonomy): Bacteria > Actinomycetota > Acidimicrobiia > IMCC26256 > PALSA-555 > CAIUKV01. The sequence goes on from JBJSXO010000274.1 coordinate 527, forward strand.
CGAGCCGCACGAGCATCTCGGGCCGGGTGTTGCGCACCACCGCAATGGTGTGCGCGAGCACGTCCTTGTGGGTGTGGATCGGATCCTGCTCGAGGCGCATCGCGTTGAGCTCGGGCAGGAAGCCGTCGGCCAGGTGGGTCTCGCAGAGCAGCCAGAGCCCGTCGGTGGGATCCGGCACGAGGAGCAGCTTGGTCAGCTCGTCACGGATGCGCTCCGCGCTCACGATCGACAGCCGCTTGCGCAGCGAGGCGATCGCGGCGACGAGGTCGTCGTCGGGCGTGGCGCCGAGCTGCGCGACGAAGCGCGCCGCACGCAACATGCGCAACGGGTCGTCCTCGAAGGAGACCTCGGGCGCGAGCGGTGTGCGCAACCGGCGCGCCACCAGGTCGGCCGCGCCGCCGAACGGGTCGACGAAGGCGGGCTCGGGGATGGCCAGGGCCATCGCGTTGACGGTGAAGTCGCGCCGGGAGAGATCGGTCTCGATGTCGTCGGAGAACCGCACCTCGGGCTTGCGGCTCTCGGGCCGGTACACCTCGGCGCGGTAGGTGGCGATCTCGTAGATGGTCGAGCCCTTGCGGGCGCCGATGGTGCCGAAGTCGCGCCCCGCGAACCAGGTCTGGTCGGCCCAGTCGGCGACCACCTGCTCCACGGCGTCGGGCCGGGCGCTCGTGGCGATGTCGACGTCGCGCCCGGCGAGGTCGAGGTCGAGGAAGGCGTCGCGCACCGTGCCGCCCACGAGGTGGCTCTCGTGCCCGGCGTCGGCGAGGCGCTGCCCGAGGTCCCGCACCGGCGAGTCGGCGGCGTAGTACGGGGTCAGGCGCGCGGGAACGTCCACCGGGCCATTGTCGCGGCTGGTGACGCCGGAACGCCGGTGTGGAGCGCTCGGGGTGGCCGCGAACGCCCCGCGGGGCCCGCTCGGTAGCCTGGGCCGATGGCCGTGCGGACGAGTCCGGTGCGGTGACCCCCGAAGCCGTCCGGCAGCGGGGCGCCCGGCCCGCTCCGGCGAGGCGACGACGGCGCGGGGTCGTCGCCACAGGGGTGCTCCTCAGCGTCGTCGCGCTCGGTGCACTCGGCGCGACCGGGTCCGCCGGGCCCGCCGGCGCGCAGACCACGCCCACCACCGTCCCCCCCGACCGGCTCTCGGGCGGAGGGCGCCTGACCCTGGCCAGCCAGGACCCGTGGACGACGGTCGGCGGCGACACCCGCCTCGGCCTCGGCGTCGTCGACCCGCCGGCGGGCGCGACCCTCAGCTTCGTCATCGGGCCGGCGATCACGAGCCGCAAGGAGTACGACGCCGCCGCGCTCGGCGCGCCGATCACCTCGGTGCTCGGCCAGGTGAGCGTCCCGCTCGACGCGCTGGCCGTGGAGGCTTCGGGCACCCGAACCGTGTCCCTCGGGCTGCAGTCCCCCACCGGCCCGGTCGACCGCCAGCGGCTCAACGCGCGGCGCCCCGGCGTCTACCCGCTCCAGGTGGAGCTGCGTGACGCGCAGGAGCAGTCGGTCGGGTCGTTCCGGACCATGCTCATGGTCGCCGACCCCGACCGGCCCACCGTGGCCCAACGACTGGGGGTCGCCTGGGTGTGGCCGGTCACTGCACCCCCGTCGTTCCTGCCCAGCGGCGTGCGTGATCGCGACGTGCTCGCCGCGATGCGCTCCGGCGGCCGGCTCGGCCGGATGGCCCTGGCCCTCGACGCCGCCCCCGACGTGCCGGTGACCCTGGCGCCCACCGCCGAGACCGTGGAGGCGTGGGCCGAGGCCGCCCGCACCGACCCCAACCTCGCGACCACCTTCGCCGCCCTGCAGCGCGCCGCAGGCGTGCGCGCGGTGACGAGCGGTCCCTACGTCCCCGTGGACCTGCCGGCACTGGTGGACCACGGACTCGCCGAGGCGGCCGACGACGGGGCGAGCCGGGGCCGCGAGGTGCTCGACCCCGCCCTCGGGGTCACCACCGACGCGCGGACCCGGCTGGTACGCCCGGCGTCGACCGGGGCCCTCATCCGGCTCGCGTCGGGCGGCGTCGACCGCGTGATCGTCGACAACCGCGACCTCGCGACGGCGCCCGAGACCCGCCTGACCCCCGCGCAGCCCGTGACCCTCGCGATGAGCACCGAGCCCGACGGCCCCAAGGCGACCGCGCTGGTCACCGACCCGACCCTGCAGGGCCTGCTCTCCGCCGAGCTCCCCGCGGCCCAGCGGGCCCAGCTCGTGCTCGCCGGGCTCGCGATGACCGCGCTCGAGGCCCCGGCACTCGAACGCGTCGTCACCGTGGCCAACCCCGACGACTTCGACCCGCCACCCGGGCTGTACGAGGCGCTCCTCGCCGGCCTGCGGGGAAACCCCTTCCTGCGCCCGGTGACGACCACCCAGGCCTTCGACTCGGTGCCGACCGACCCGCCGGCCCCGACGGTGAACGCCGGCCTCGCGACGTCGCGACGGAACCTCGCCAACGGGGCCACCGCCGAGCCCGCGATCAGCCCGAGCGCGTACCAGGCACAGCGCACGCGCGTGCGCTCCTTCGCCGCACTGGCCCAGCCGGACGACCCCACCGTGATCGCCGCCCAACGGGCGCTGCTCGCCTCGGTCGCCACCGGCTGGCCGGCCGACATCGGCCGGGCCCGCGCCAGCGCCCACCTCGCTGCGGTCGGCCGGGCGATCGACACCCTGATCGCGCAGATCGAGGTGCCCGACCCGCGCGCCATCACGCTGACCTCGCGCTCCGGTCAGATCCCGCTCACCTTCCGCAACGAGACCGGGTTCCCCGTCCGCCTGCGGGCCTCGCTCGCGAGCGACAAGCTCTTCTTCCCCAAGGGGTCGGTCTTCGACCTCGAGCTGCCGCCCAAGAGCACCACCGTGCGCGTCGCGGTGAAGGCGCGGACGTCGGGTACGTTCCCCGTGGACCTGGAGGTGACCTCGACCGATGGCGTGCTGTCGATCTCGCAACGCCGGCTCGAGGTCCGGTCGACCTTCGTGAGCACCGTCGGACTGGTCCTGACCGCGTCGGCGGTGACCGTCCTCGCGCTCTGGTGGGGGATCGACCTGCGCCGCCGGCGGTCGCGGCGCCGGTCGTCGACCACCACGTGAGCGCACCGAGCACCTCGACCGGGGGTTCCCGACGACTCCTGCGCTCCAGCGCGGTCGTCGGCGTGGGCACCGCGATCTCGCGCATCACCGGGTTCGGACGTGTCGCCGCGATCGCGTACGCGCTCGGCGCGACCAAGGTGTCAGGGGTCTACGCGTACGCCAACGAGACGCCCAACATCCTCTACGAGCTGCTGCTCGGGGGCATCCTCACTGCGACGCTGCTCCCGCTGTTCGTGCGTCACCACCACGACCACAACGAGGAGGCGACGAACGCGGTGGTCACGGTGGCGACCGTGGCGCTCGTGGGCGCAGCCGTTATCGGCGTCGTGCTCGCGCCGGTCATCGTGCGGCTCTACACGCTCCAGGTCAGCGGGCCGTCGGCCGACGCGCAACGTGAGCTCGCAACGTCGTGGCTGCGCTGCTTCATGCCCCAGATCCTGTTCTACGGGCTGACCGCGATCGCCACCGGGCTGCTCAACGCGCGGCGGCGGTTCGCCGCTGCTGCGTTCGCGCCGATCCTCAACAACCTCGTCGTCATCACCATCTTCCTGTCCCTCCCCCGTCTCGTGTCGGGACCGATCACGCTCGACCGCGTGCTCGACGACCGCGCGCTGCTGCTGTGGATCGGGCTCGGCACCACGGCGGGCATCGTGGCGATGGCCCTCGCGCTGTGGCCCGCGGTGGTGCGCGCGGGCGTGCGCCTGCGCCCGGTGTTCGCGTGGCGTCACGCGGCGGTGCGCACGATGTTCCGGCTCTCGGGCTGGACCGTGGGCTACGTCATCGCGAACCAGATCGCGCTGTGGGTCGTGCTCGTGCTGGCCAACGGCAAGTCGAGCGGGGCCTTCATCTACCTCAGCGCCTACGCCTTCTTCCAGCTCCCCCACGGGCTCTTCGCCGTGTCGATCACCACCGCGATCCAGCCCGAGCTCGCCGCGGCCCACGTCGCCGGCAACCTCAGCGGCCTGCGCTACCGCTTCGCGCGCGGCCTGCGCCTCATCATCACGCTGATGATCCCCGCCACCGCGCTCTACGTGGGCCTCACGCAGCCCATCGTCGCTGCGCTGCTCCAACGCGGCGCGTTCGACGCCGCCGCCACCACCCGGGTCGCGCACACGCTGCTCGCGTTCGCGATCGGCCTGCCTGCGTTCTCGGTCTACCTGTACATCCAACGGGGCTTCTACGCGATGCAGGACACACGCACGCCGTTCCTCGTGAACTGCTTCGAGAACGCGATCAACATCGTGGCCGCGCTCCTGCTGTTCCCCGTGCTCGGACTTCCCGGGCTCGCGCTCGCCTTCTCCATCGCGTACGCGATCGCGGCGCTCACGAGTCTCGCGATCATGAGCCGGCGCGTCGGGGGCCTCCGGGGCCGCCAGGTGGGCTCCACCTTCGTTCGGGTGCTCGTCGTCGGGCTGCTGGTGGCCGCGGTCACGTGGTCGGTCGCCCACCAGCTGGGCGCCGCGACCCCGACGGAGGCAATCCTCACGTGCGTGGTCGCCGGGGTCGCCGGGCTGGTGGTGGCCGGGCTCGGCCTGTGGGCGATGCGGATCCACGAGTACCACGAGCTGCGGGACGCGTTCCGCCGAGGGGCGGGCCGGGGCGCGATCGTGCCACGATGATCATCCCCGAGGACCGGGTCCGGGGCGACGCGGACCGAACCGACAAGGAGTCACGATGAGCGTCAGGGTGGTGACCGACAGCGCCTGTGACCTCTCGAGCGGCCTCGTCGAGGCGATGCGGATCGAGGTCGTCCCGCTGTCCATCCGCTTCGGCGACGAGGAGCTCGTGGACCGGGTGGAGCTCACCCCCGAGGACTTCTGGGACCGGCTCCGCTCGAGCGCCACGCTGCCCGAGACCTCGGCGCCGTCGGCCGGCAAGTTCGAGGAGCGCTTCCGGGGCCTCATCGACCGCGGCGCAACGGGAATCATCTGCATCAACCTCTCGTCCCGGCTCTCGGCGACCATGCAAGCCGCGCAGATCGCTGCGAACGCCGTGCGCGACGACTGCCCCATCGTGGTGATCGACTCGCGCACCGTCTCCATGGGGCTCGGCGCGCTCTGTCTCACCGCCGCCCGCCGGGCCGCCGACGGGGCTCGGCTCGAGGAGATCGTGGAGGACGTGCTCTCGCGGCGCGACCGCACCCGGCTGTTCGGCACCCTCGACACGCTCGAGTTCCTCAAGCGCGGCGGACGGATCGGAAACGCGCGGGCGCTGCTCGGCTCCATGCTGTCGATCAAGCCCATCGTGGAGATCCACGACGGTGCCGTCGATAACGCAGGGAAGGTCCGCACCCGATCGAAGGCCCTCCACTTCCTCGCCGAGAAGGCCAAGGCCCAGCCCATCGACTCACTCGCGGTGCTCCACGGACAGGCCCCCGACGTGGAGGAGCTCCTCGACCAGCTCGGCGAGTCGTTCCCCCGCGACGACATCGTCACGGGACTCGTCGGCCCGGTCATCGGCACCCACGCCGGACCCGGGGTGATCGGCGTGAGCTTCCAGGTGTCCCGATAGGACCGGCGCGTCGAACCGGGAGCCCGACGCGCCTAGCGTCTCCGGCGTGACCGACGCCGCCCCCGGTCGTGTGCTCACCGGCCGCTACCGGCTCGACGGGCTCATCGCCCGGGGCGGCATGGCCAGCGTGTGGATGGGCCAGGACGAGCTGCTCGGTCGCCGGGTCGCGGTGAAGACGCTCCACCCGGACCTCGCCCACGACGACGCCCTGCGCGCCCGCTTCCGCCAGGAAGCGTTGGCCGCGGCGGGCCTCACCCACCCCAACATCGTCGCCACCTACGACACCGGCGAGGACGCCGGCACCGCCTTCATCGTGATGGAGCTGGTGGAGGGAGAGAGCCTGCGCCAGTTGCTCGACCGCCGCCGGGTCCTCGACCCGCCCGAAGCGGTGAGCATCGCGATCCAGGTGGCGGCGGCCCTCGAGCACGCGCACCGCCAGGGCGTGGTGCACCGCGACGTGAAGCCGGCCAACATCCTCGTCCCCCGCGAGGGCGCGGTGAAGGTCACCGACTTCGGGATCGCCAAGGCCACCGGCGGGAGCGACCTGACCCGAACCGGCACCGTGGTCGGCACCGCCCGCTATCTCTCACCGGAGCAGGTCCAGGGCCAGACCGCCGACGCCCGCACCGACGTCTACGCGCTCGGGCTCGTGCTCTACGAGATGCTGGCCGGGCACCCCGCGTACGCAGGCGACACCGAGATGGCCACGGCGCTGGCCCGGCTCACCGGCCCCCCGACCCCGCTCGAGCTCACCCGTCCCGGCATCCCCGACGCGCTCGCCGGGGTGGTCGCGCAGGCCCTGCAGGCCGACCCCGCCCACCGCGTCCCCAGCGCCGCTGCGCTGGCCGAGGCCCTCCGGCGCGCCGAGCGCGGTGTGACCCCGGCCCCGGTCGCGCCCCCACCAAGCGCGACCGGGAGCCCTGCGACCAGCTCCACCGCCCGCACCACCACCCGCACCACCACCCGTCCGGCCCCGCGTCGGCGCCACCCCGGCCGGGTGCTGGCGTTCCTGCTCTTCCTCGCGGTGCTCGGCGTGGCCGCCGGGCTGGTCACCGCGCGGATCGTCACCCCCGACGACGGACCCGGCGGACCCGACGGCCCCGGCCCGCCGCCCGCAGTGCGCTCGGTGGCCGACTTCGACCCCGGCGGGGACGGCACCGAGAACCCCGACGCCGTGCGGCTCGCCGTCGACGGGGACCCGAGCACGGCGTGGCGCAGCGAGACCTACGCGACCCGGAACCTCGGCGGGCTCAAACCGGGCGTCGGGCTCGTGATCACGCTCGACGCCATCGCGGACGTCTCCTCGGTCGAGATCGACGGCGCCGCCGGGGCCGATGTCGAGATCTACGTGGCCGACGAGGCCGGGGTGACCCTCGCCGCCTGGGGCCCGGTGCGGGCGCGCGCCGAGAACCTGCCCGCCGCAGCGCGCGTGCCGGTCGACCCGTCCGCACGCGGCCGGGTGGTGCTCGTGTGGTTCACCCGCACGCCCGAATCCGGCCGGATCGACGTCGCCGAGCTGCGTGTCTCCTGACGGCACCGACGACGCGTTGGTCGACCGGGCGCGCCGAGGCGACCGGCGCGCACTCGAGGACCTCCTCGACCGGCACGCCGACCGGATCCACGCGGTGTGCCGGCGGATCGTGGCCGACCCCCACGACGCGCTCGACGCGACCCAGGAGGCGATGATCGCCGTGGCGCGGGGCATCACCCACTTCGACGGCAGCGCCCGGTTCACCACCTGGTGCTACCGGGTCGCGACGAACGCCGCGCTCGACGAACTCCGCCGCGCCCGCCGCCGACCGATCGCCGCCGAGCCGACGCGCGCGATGGCCGACCCCCGGGCCCCCATGGAGGCGGTGGACGCGCGGATCGACGTCGACACGGCGCTGGGCGCGCTGCGCCCCGAGTTCCGCGTGGCTGTGGTGCTGCGCGACCTGTGCGACCTGGACTACGCCGAGATCGCCGAGATCCTCGATCTGCCTCCCGGCACCGTGCGCTCGCGGATCGCCCGAGGCCGGGCCGCGTTGGCCGAGGCACTCGGGGAACCCGGTCCCGACGCCGGACGTCGGAAGGAGCAGCCATGACCACGCCGCCCCGACCGCCCGACCGTGACCCCCAGACCGCGGAGATCCTCGCGGTCGCGCCCCTCGACGAGGTGACCCGGGCCCGGTTGGTGCGCACTGCGCTGGGTGCCACCAGTTCCGCGGGAGATCCAGGGGTAGGAGATCCAGGAGGACGGGGCGACCCGACCCGGCGCGCGCCGGGATGGCGACGGCCCGTCGCGCTGGTGGCCGGGGCCGCCGCGCTGCTGGTGGGTCTCGCCGTCGGGGTCGCAGTGCTCGCCCCGCAGGGGCCCGACGACACCACCGCCACGGCGACCGGGCGAAGCCTGGTGCCCACGACCGCCGGCGTCGCCCCGGCCGGCGGCGCAGACGTGGCGACGCCCGAGGCCGATCGCGGCGCGATCGCGGCCGCGCCGGCGCCCGGCGACCCGTTGGCCCTCGACGATCTGGGCGACCTCGGGGATGTGTCCACCCCGACGCGACTGGTCGGGGCGGTGGCGCCGCGACTCACGGCGAGGGGATCGTTCACCACCACAGCCGGCCCCTGTGCCGCGACCGCGACGGGCCGCACCCCGATCGCCACCGGCGCGGGCACGGTGGCGGGCCGCAACGTCGTGGTGGTCGTGTGGCGCAGCGCCGATGGTTCCACGACGGTGGCGGCCCTGCGGAGCGGGTCCTGCACCCCGGTGGTCACGGCCGACCTGCCCTGAGGGCGCGCTACGCTGCCCCGACCGTCACCGGGGGAACCGTGCACGAAGACTGGGCATCACACGCGACCGACACCATCGAGCAGGTGGTCGGGGCCGTCCGCGACAAGACCGTCGTCCCGGCCCGGGCGGCGTCGAAGGCCGTGGTCTACGGGCTCCTGGCCGGGTTCTTCATCGCAGTGGCGATCGTGCTGCTGATCATCGCCTTCTTCCGCGGCGCGTTCCTCGTCACCGGCCGGGTCTGGGGCGCCTACCTGTGGACCGGAGGAATCCTCGTCGTGGCCGGGGTGTTGTGCTGGACCCGCCGAGCACCCCGGAGCGACGAGTCCGGCTCATGACCCTCAGGACCCGCCCATGACGCAGGTTCACGATCTCATCATCATCGGATCGGGCCCCTCCGGGCTCACCGCAGCCGTCTACGCGGCGCGGGCGAACCTGCGCCCGGTCATGTTCGAGGGCATCGGCGCCGGCGGGCAGCTCATGCTCACCACCGATGTCGAGAACTTCCCCGGGTTCCCCGATGGCATCCTCGGTCCCGAGCTCATGGCGAAGTTCCGCGAGCAGGCCGGGCGGTTCGGTACCGAGTTCGTGACCGCCGACGTCGACCGGGTCGACTTCTCGGCGTCGCCGTTTCGGGTCTGGGTCGGCGACACCGAGCACCGGGCGCGGGCGATCATCGTCTCGACCGGGGCTACGGCCCGGATGCTCGGAATCCCGTCGGAGCAGCGACTCCTCGGCCACGGCGTCTCCACGTGCGCCACCTGCGACGGGTTCTTCTTCCGCGAGAAGCCGCTCGCGATCGTCGGCGGGGGCGACTCCGCCCTCGAGGAGGCGCTCTTCCTCACGAAGTTCGCCACCTCGGTCACCGTCGTGCACCGGCGCGACGAGTTGCGGGCGTCGAAGATCATGCAGGACCGCGCGTTCGCCAACGAGAAGATCTCGTTCCGCTGGAACTCCGAGGTCGACGACATCGTGGGCGACCACGCGGTGGAGGGCCTGGTGCTGCGCGACACCGTGACCGGCGAACGTTCCGAGCTCGCGGTCGCCGGGGTGTTCGTGGCCATCGGCCACGTGCCCACCACCGGGCTGTTCGCCGGGCAGCTCGACCTCGACGACGAGGGCTACATCGTGACCGCCGCCGACTCCACCCGCACCTCGGTGGAGGGGGTGTTCGCCGCCGGCGACGTGCAGGACCACGTGTACCGCCAGGCGATCACCGCTGCCGGGAGCGGCTGCATGGCCGCGATCGAGGTCGAGCGCTGGCTCGCCCACGCGCAGCACGCGGCAGCCGCCGGCGCCTGACCCCGGGGACCCCCCGGCCCGACCCTCGGTAGACTTCGAGACGCCCAGAAAGGACTTCCCGTGGCGAAGAACATCCTCACCCTGTCCGACGCAACCTTCGATGAGACCATCGGCAGCTCGGAGACCCCCGTGGTCGTCGACTTCTGGGCCGAGTGGTGTGGTCCGTGTCACATGATCGCACCCGTGCTCGAGGAGATCGCGGCCGAGCACGAGGGCAAGATCCAGATCGCCAAGGTCAACGTCGACGACAACCCGAGCACCGCGCAGCGCTTCCAGGTGATGAGCATCCCGACGCTGCTCGTGTTCAAGCCCGGTGACGCCAACGCCGAGGTCAAGCGGCTGGTGGGCGCGAAGGGCAAGGGCCAGCTCCTCCAGGACCTCGCCGAGTTCGTCGGCTAGCGGAGCACGCGCGAGTCGTCTGCGTGGCGGACCAGGCCCTGCGGGTCGGCGACCGCGGTGAGGCCGTGCTCGACCTGCAGCTACGGCTCGGGTCCGCCGGGCACCGCTGCGACCCCGACGACCCCGGGGAGTTCGCGGACGGGACCGCCGCCGCGGTACGTCGCTTCCAGACCGAGCGGGGACTACGGGCCGACGGCATCGTCGGGAAGCACACCTGGGCGTCGCTGGTCGAGCGCGGCTTCTCGCTCGGCGACCGCCTCCTCTATTTCCGCCAGCCGCTGCTGCGCGGTGACGACGTCGCCGCGCTGCAGCGGCAACTGAACGCGCTGGGCTTCGACGTCGGCCGGGTCGACGGCCTCTTCGGTGCCGACACCCAGCACGCGCTGATGCAGTTCCAGCGCAACACCGGGCTGGTCGGCGACGGGATCTGCGGGGCCGAGACGATCACCGCACTCGCGCGTGTGGGGAGCTTCGCCGAGGGGTCGGTCGCGGCGGCCCGCGAGCGTGACGCGTTGCGACACGGTCCGCACCGACTCGAGGGGCGGCGGCTGTTCGTCGCCGCCACGCCCGGCCTCGCCGTGCTCGGCGACAACGTGGCGCGGGGTCTGAACCTCGCGCGCGCGACTGCGGTGCTCGACACCTCGGGCAGCGACGACACGGTGCTCGCCTCCGCGGCCAACGCCCTGGGCGCCGATCTGTACGTGGGCTTCACCCTCGGCGCCGAGCCCGGCGCGCGCTGCGTGTACTTCGAGACCGAGGGCTTCCGCTCGGAGCGCGGTGTGGTGGTGGCACGCGCGCTGGGCGGCGCGCTCACCGGTGCGCTCGACGCTGCGCCCGCGCTCGTCGGGCGCGCCTACCCCGTGCTGCGCGAGACGCGCATGGCCGCGGTCGTGGCCGAGCTCGCGGGCGACGGCGACGCTGCGGCCCTCGCCGCCGTGGTCGGTCGGTCCGGCACGATCGCCCGGGCCGTGGTCCGGGCGATCCGCCAGGCCTGGGAGCAGCGGCCGGCCGACCTCGCCGACTGAGCGAGCCGCGCGATAGTTGCGCGGGCAACTACTTTTCGGGGACGGCGACCGGGTCCTCGGTGAGGCGGCGGTAGATCCGCTCGAGGTCCTCGAGGCCGGCGAAGTCCACCGTGATGCGGCCCCGGCCACCGGCGTTCATGGTGATCTTGACCCGGGTCTCGAGATGGTCGGCCAGCATCTCCTCGAGCTCGGCGATGCCCGCAGGTCGGGCGCGCCGAGTGCGCCGCCCGGAGTCGGAGCCCGAGTCGTCCCCGGGGGCCTGCGGCTCGTTGTGCTCCCGGACGGCCTGTTCCACGGCCCGCACGGAGAGGTCCTCGTCGGGGATCCGCTTGGCGAGCTGCTCCTGGAACGCGCGGTCCGGGGTGCCGAGGAGCGCCCGGGCGTGGCCCATGGTCAGCTGCTTCTCCCGGACCATGCGCTGGATCGACGGCGGCAGGCTGAGCAGGCGCAGCGTGTTGGTCACCGAGGCGCGGCTGCAGCCGGCCTTCTGGGCGACCTGCTCGTGGGTGAGCCCGAAGTCCTCGATGAGCTGCTGGTAGGCGCCGGCCTCCTCGAGCGGGTTGAGCTGCTCGCGCTGGAGGTTCTCCACTAGGGCCTGCTCGAGCGCGCCGCCGTCGTCGGTCTCGCGCACAAGGGCGGGGATGCGCTGGAGGCCTACCCGGCGGGAGGCGCGCCAGCGCCGCTCCCCTGCGATCAGCTCGTAGCCGTCGTCGACCGGGCGCACGAGGACCGGCTGGAGCACCCCCACCTCGCGGATGCTGTCGGCGAGCGCGCCGAGGGCCTCCTCGTCGAACTGGTCGCGGGGCTGGTACGGGTTGGGGCGGATCGACGCGACGTCGATCTCCTGCATCCCCGGACCGCGCCCTGGCGCCGGTCGGACCTCGGTGGACCCGGCCGGGATCAGCGCACCCAGTCCCTTACCCAGACCGCCGGGACGCGCCACGGCTGACCTCCTTGGCGAGATCGCGGTAGGCCTTGGCCCCGCGTGACGTCGGATCGAACACGATGATCGGCTGGCCGAACGACGGTGCCTCGCTGAGGCGCACGGTCCGGGGGACCACGGTGGCGTACACCTTGTCGCCGAAGTAGTCGCGCACCTCGGCCACCACCTGGTCGGCGAGCTTGGTGCGCGCGTCGTACATGGTGAGGATGATGCCCCGCACCTCGAGGGCCGGATTCAGGTTGGACTGGACCAGGCCCACGTTGCGCAGCAGCTGGCCCAGACCCTCGAGCGCGTAGTACTCGCACTGGATGGGGACGATGACGTCGTCGCTGGCGGCGAGGCCGTTCACCGTGAGCAGGCCCAGCGAGGGTGGGCAGTCGATCATCACGATGTCGTAGTCGTCACGGACCTCGTCGATCGCCTTCTTCAGCCGCAGCTCGCGGCTCATCACCGGGACCAGTTCGATCTCGGCACCGGCGAGGTCGATGGTCGCCGGGGCCACGAAGAGGTTCTTCAGGCTGGTGGGCTCGATGATGTCGTCGAGGGTGGTCTCGCTCAGGAGCACGTCGTAGACCGAGCCCTCCACGTCCCGGGGGTTGAGGCCGAGGCCGGTCGTGGCGTTGCCCTGGGGGTCGAGGTCGAGCACGAGCACCCGGAACCCCAGCTCGGCGAGCGCAGCACCGAGGTTGACCGTCGTGGTGGTCTTGCCCACCCCGCCCTTCTGGTTGGCGATGGCCACCACCCGGGGCAGGTCCATCGGCCGCACGCCGCTCGGCGAGGGGTCCGGGAGCTTCTGGGTCTCGAGCAGGGGTCCGGGCGGAAGCTCCTGCACCGGCTGCTCGTCGTCCATGTCGTCCATCTCGTCGTCGATCTCGTCGTCCAGGTCGTCCGGCGCGTCTGCGACCGGGGGCGGATCCGACTGGGCGGGGCCGTCGAGGGAGTCGTCCGCATCCGGCTCGCCCCGCTGTTTCCGCAGGTTGCGACCCTTCTTCAGCACCGTGCCTCCCGCTGCACAACCCGTTCCGGTGGGAGGAAGGATACGCCGCAGGTGCCGACAGGACGAGGATCCCCCGGGAGGTTTTCCCGGGTGGCCGAGAGGCGTTCTCTGGGGAACCCCCGGGGCTGGGCCGGAGGGGCGCGTTCCCCGTGAAACGCTGCGGGCGTGGATACGAGGGGTGGATCCGGGGGCGTGTTCCACGTGGAACCCGGGCGGACCGCCCTGGCCTTCGGTTCCACGTGGAACCCCGGTCCGGCGGGCCTCAGGCCCAGAGCGGCCGCTTCCGGGGCATCCCGTCGCGTCGTGGGAACCCCGGCCCCAGCGGCTCGGCCCGGCCCAGAACGGCGTAGCGGAACTCCGCGCCGGGCCCGGTCTGGCGGACCAGCCCCAGCCGGTCCAGCCCCGCCACCGGCCACCGCTCGCCCTCGTCGTCGGGGGGCTCGCTCACCACCAGCCGCCCACCGGGCCCCAGGAACCCGGCGCCGCACTCGGCCGTCACCGCCGGGGGACCGAACGACCGGGCCACCACCAGGTCGAACCGCCCGCGCCACCCCGGATCCCGGCCGGCCACCTCGGCCCGGGCGCAGACCACCGTCACCCGATCACCGAACCCTAGGCGGGTACACGCTCGGCGCAGGAAGTCGGTCCGCCGGGCCGACGCGTCGAGCAGCACCGCCTGCGCCGAAGGCCACCCGGAGGCCAACACCAGCCCGGGCAGGCCCCCACCGGCACCGAGGTCCAGGAAGGACGCAGGAGCCCGACCCACCACGGACGCGAACCCCCGGGCGTGATCGACCTGCGGACCCAGCGGGCCCGGCCCCAGGAACCCGAGGTCCCGGGACTCCTCCAAGACCTCGGCCAGCGCCTCGGCGTGGGCCTCGGCCGGGAGGGGACCGCCCTCTCCGGCGGGCCCGGCCGGCGTCATTCCGGGAGCAGCACCACGCGGCGTCGGGGCTCTTCGCCCTCCGAAGTCGTCGTCACCCCGGCGATACCGGCCACGGTGTCGTGGACCACCTTCCGGTCTGCGGCCGACATCGGCTCCAGCGCTAGCTCCTGCCCGCCGGCCACCACTCGGCCGGCCAGGTCGGTGGCGAACTGGGCGAGCGCAGCCCGGCGCTTGGCCTGGTATCCGGCCACGTCGACGTGGATCCGGGCGCCCTGGCCGTCGGTACGGCGCTGCACGACCGTGCGGACCAGGTCCTCGATCGCCCGCAGGGTCGCGCCCTTGGGCCCCACGAGCAGGCCGAGATCCTCGCCGTCCACGTCCACGAGGACCGCATCCCCGTCGATGCGCACCGACACCTCGGCCCGCACGCCGAACGCTCCGACCAGGCCCCGCATGAACGCGTCGGCCACATCGGCCTGCTCGCCGATCGGCACGTCTTCTTCGGTGGTTGCGGTGCTCACGTCGCTCTCCTCCTGCGGTCGCAGACCGCTTCCACTGGTTCCCTGCCCGGTTCCCTGCCCTCGGCCCCGGCCCCGGCGCCGGCTCCCCGCCGGGCGATCGGACCCCCCGCCGGACGCCGACTGCCCCGTTGGGGAGGCGGGCGCCGTCTTCTTCGGGCGCGAACCGCCACCCGAACCGCCACCCGAACCGCTGCGTCCGCCCCGCCGCGGGGGGCGGTTGCTCCGCCCGCGGTTGCGGTCCCCGGGCTTCTCCCGGGAGATCGGCTTCACCCGGGCCCGGATACGGGCCGTGGTCCCGCCGAAGCGCCCGAACACGCCGGACTTCGGCTCCTGGATGACCTCGTACTCGACGTCGTCCTCGTCCACGCCGAGCTCGTCGAGCGCCGCATCGAGGGCGGCGGCCACCGTGGCGCCGGTCGTCTCAACCCACTCCATCGGTCCGCCTCACCGCTTCTTCTTCTTCTTGCTCGTCCGCCGTCCGGCCTCACCCGGCCGGCTCGAAGCGCCAGCGCCCGTCGACGTCTTCTTCGGCGCAGCCTTGGGTGCGAACTTGGGCGCAGGCTTGGCCGGGCGGCTCGGCACCGGCGCGCCGGTGGCCGGGGGAGGGGGCCGGAACAGCCCACGGAGGCCGCCACCGGGCGTCGGGGCGAGCATCGGCTTGCCGGCAGCCGGAGTGCCGTTCCGCTTCGGGGCCTTGGCCGGGGTGGCCGCAGCGCTCGTCGCCTCGCCCGCCTCGATCTCCGGGGCCCCGGCGCCGTTCTTCTTCGGCTCCGGCTGCGGCGCGTCCTCGACCGCGACGGCCCGCTCACGGCTCTCGGCGTCCACCACACCGGCCCGGGGTGGGCTCTTGAGCCGATGGTGCTTGGGGTCGGCCGCAGTGCCGAAACGCCGGAAGATGACCTCCTGCTGGCCGAGGCGCCACAGGTTGCTCACGAAGAAGTACAGCACCAGGCCGGACGGGAAGTTCAGCGAGATGAACCCGAAGAACACCGGCAGCACCTTTGTGATCGTCGCCATCTGCTTGTTGATGGCCGGTGTGCGCTTCTGGGCCTGGCGGGACTGCATGTACCCCGTGAACATCACCAGCACGACCAGCGCGAACGCCAAGACCTGCGCCACCAGCATCTCCTGCTTGGGGGCGGCCAGCGACAGGTTCATCGACAGGAAATACGTGGGCCGGGGCAGGCCGTCGAGGTTCCCACACTGTTTCACGGTGACCGGATCAGCCTGGCCCGGCAGCGTGCACAGGTACGCGTAGAGCTTCGACGACACCGGGACGTACTCGTAGGGGTCCCTCAGCGTGCGGAACAGGGCAAAGAAGATGGGCATCTGGACCAGCAGCGGCAAGCACCCGGCCAGCGGGTTGATCTTGTTCTCCTGGTAGAAGGCCATCATCTCCTCGTTGAGCTTGGCCTTGTCGTGCTTGTACTTGGCCTGGATCCGCTTGATCTCCGGCTGCACCATCTGCATGGCGATCATCGAGCGGGCTTGCTTGGCCGTGAGCGGGTAGAGCGCTCCCATGATGGCGAAGGTCAACAGGATGATCGCCACCCCGAGGTTGTGCGGCGGCAATGCGTAGAACAGCGAGAGCAGATAGCCCAGCGCGTGCAGGATCGGGTCGAAGATGGCCATCAGGTGCCTTCGTTGAGACGGGCCCCGACCAACGTCGAGGACGAACGTACGTTCGGTTCGGGAACGGGGTCGACCCCTCCCTCGTGCCACGGATGGCAGCGGGCGACCCGCCGGACGCCGAGCCACGCACCGCGCGCTGCGCCATGACGCTCCAGCGCCTCGAGCGCGTACGCCGAGCACGACGGATAGAACCGGCAACGGGGCGGGAGCAACCGGCTCAGCAGGCGCCACGCCCGGATCGGCAGCGCCAGGAGCCGGGCCACCGGCCCCGGTCGGGTCCGCGGCGCGCTCACGACTGCGCCGGCGGGTCCGGAGGGGCGAGCAGTGACCCGACGGTGCGGGCGAGCTCCACCGGGTTCATCGCCGAGGCCCGGGGACCCGCGCCGACGAGGTATGCAGTCCCGTCGCAGAGCAGGTCCCGGTGATGGTGAACCGCAGCCCGGAGCCGGCGGCGAAGCCGGTTGCGGGCGACGGCGTTTCCCACCGGCCGCCCGACCGCGTAGGCCACTCGCGGGGGGTCGTCCGCGCCGGCGATGCGCAGCGACCGCACTCGCACGCCCCCGCGCGCGCGGGCCGGCTCCCGTCGGAGGGCCGCGAAGGTCCCACGGTCGCGGATACGCCAGATCAGGCGGCGAGCCGCTTGCGGCCCCGCTGACGGCGGGACTTCAGCACGGCCTGGCCGGCCCGGGTCTTCATCCGGTGACGGAACCCGTGCTTCTTCTTGCGCTTGCGGTTGTTGGGCTGGAACGTGCGCTTCACGCATGGCCTCCTCGGAACGCGGCTGCGGCAGTCCACCGAGGTGGGGGTGGAGCGGCGGCGCCGACGGCGAACCGGGTGAGTGTAGGGGCGTGATCCCGCGATCGCAACGCGAACGCAACCACGGCCCGCGCGCGCCACCCAGCGCTTGTCGCGCCCCGACCGCAGTGCTACGTTCCGGCACCCGGTGCCCGGTCGGACCGGGGCGGGCTCCATCTCGAGCACTCCGGAGCGCGCACCTCCAACGGCCGACCGAGCGCCAGCCAACATCGTCCCCGGAGGAACGCAGTCGGTCCGGGCCAGATCCCCGACCGCGGTTCTCCACATTTGTGGAAGTGCCTGTGGACAACCCGGACCGGGCGGCCTCGGCCGCCCCTGCCACCCTCGACACCCCCAACCCCGCCGAGCAGCCCGACGCCGAGACCGTGTGGACCGCGGGCTCGTCCACCCTCCGGACCCAACTCGCCGAGGCCACCTGGCACGCATGGTTCCAGGGCGTGCGCCCCCTCCGCCTCGACGGCGACGTCCTCGTGCTCGCCGTCCCGAGCACGGTTGCGTGCGAGCGGATCCGCTCGAGCTACCGCGGCCTGCTCGACGACTGCCTCCGCGACGCGACGGGCCGGGAGATCCACGTGGAGCTTCTCGTCGACACCGACGCCCGGCCCCCCGAGCAACTCGACCTCGACGACGCTGCGCCGGCGGTCGACAAGGCCCCCCTCGCGCCGACCCGCACCGAGACCACTTGGGCCTCGGGCACGCTCAACGAGCGCTACACCTTCGACGAGTTCGTCATCGGCGCGTCGAACCGCTTCGCCCACGCCGCAGCCCTCTCGGTCGCCGAGGCCCCGGCGCAGGCCTACAACCCGTTGTTCATCTACGGGCCGGCCGGGCTAGGCAAGACGCACCTGCTCCACGCCATCGGTCACCACGTGCGGGCCATGTTCCCCCGCAAGCGGGTCCGCTACGTGTCCACCGAGTCGTTCATGAACGACTTCGTGGAGGCCATTCGCGACCGCACCCGCATGCCGGTGTTCAAGCGGCGCTACCGCGAGCTCGACGTGCTGCTCATCGACGACATCCAGTTCCTGGAGCGCACCCAGGAGCTCCAGGAGGAGTTCTTCCACACGTTCAACCAGATCCACAACGAGGGCGGGCAGATCGTCATCTCCTCGGACCGCTCGCCCAAGTCGATCGCCACCCTCGAGGACCGGCTCCGGAGCCGGTTCGAGTGGGGCCTCATCACCGACGTGCAGCCCCCCGAATTCGAGACCCGACTCGCGATCCTGCGCAAGAAGGCCGAAGCCGAACACCTCGGCGGGATCCCCAACGACGTGCTGGGCTTCATCGCGACCCATATCCGGGACAACATCCGCGAGCTCGAAGGTGCGTTGATCCGGGTGGCCGCCTACTCGAGCCTCAACCGTACGCCCCTCTCGGAGGAGGTCGCCCGTCGGGTCCTCGCCGACCTGCTCCCGGCCACCCCGCCGCGGGAGATCACTTCGGACCTGATTCTCGACGAGACCGCCAAGATGTTCGGCTGGACCGTCGACGACCTGTGCGGCAAGAGCCGGCGTCGTCCGCTGGTCACCGCCCGCCAGATCGGGATGTACGTGATGCGCGAGCTCACCGACCTCAGCTACCCCCGGATCGCCGAGGCCTTCGGGGGTCGGGACCACACGACCGTGATGTACGCCGTGGACAAGATCAAGCAGCAGATGACCGAGCGGCACATCACCTTCGACCAGGTCAACGAGCTCATCACCCGGATCCGCCTCGGATCCGCCTGAACGGCCTGGTCAGGGCCGCTCGGGGCCGGTGGATAACACTGTGGAGTGCTGGGGATGATGCCGGACACGATCGGGGACAGCGGGCGCCCCCCGGGGGCAACTCGCGCCCGCCTGGGGACGGCGGTGGAAGACTGTGGATGACGAAAACCCTCTGACCTGGGCTTTCACCGGTTTCTCCACAATCCACAGCCCCTACTACACCAACGAGAGAAAGAACTGTCTTCTGAGGACGACCCTCGGAGAGGAGATCCCGTGAAATTCCGCGCCGAGCGTGAAGCCCTGGCCGACGCCGTGGCCACCGCGCAACGAGCCGTCGCCTCGCGGACGGGGGCCCTCCCTGTGCTCTCCGGGTTGCGGGTCACTCTGGCCCCGGGATCGGTCGAGCTGGTCGGGTCCGACCTCGAGCTCACGATCCGGGTCACCACCCCGGTCCAGGGCGAGGGGGAGGGAAGCGTGGTGCTGCCGGCCCGCCTCTTCGCCGACATCCTCGCTCGCCTCGACGCGGACACGGTGACGGTGGAGCTCGTCGGGGACGACGCCACTATCGAGGCCGGCCGCTTCGCCACGACCCTGCGCACGCTCTCGGCGGCGGACTTCCCACGCCTGCCCGAGGTTCCGGCCAACGGGGTCACGGTGTCGGCAGCGGCGCTCGCCGAAGCCTTCCGGCAGGTGGTTCCCGCGGCCTCCCGCGACGACGCACGACCCATCCTGACCGGGGTGCTCCTCGCCGCCCACGGCGACGGTCTGCGCCTGGTCGCCACGGACTCGTACCGCCTGGCGATGCGCGACCTGCCCGGGGTGAGCATGCTCGGGGCCGACCAGAAGGTGCTGGTGGGCGCGAAGGCGCTGTCCGAGGTGCAACGACTGCTCGGCGACGGTGACATCGAGGTGTTCCTCGCCGAGCGCGAGGTGACCTTCCGGGTCGGGTCGGCCGACGTGACCACGCGGCTCATCGAGGGGGAGTTCCCCAACTACCAGCAGTTGATCCCGACCGACTATCCCAACCACCTCAACGTGGGTCGAGACGCCCTGGCCGACGCGGTCAACCGGGTGCGCCTCGTGGGACCGAGCCGAGACGCCGCCCCGATCCGGCTGCACATGACCGCCGACGGGGTCGAGCTCTCGGCGGTCGCGCAGGACATCGGGGAAGCCCACGAGGCGGTGGAGGGATCGTTCGACGGCGGTGAGCTCGAGGCCGCGTTCAACGCGCAGTTCCTGCTCGACGGGGTGGAGGCCGTGGGCGGCAGCGAGATCTCGCTGGCGACCACCGATGCGCTCAAGCCTGCGGTCATGCGCAACCCGGAGTCACCCGACTTCTTGTACCTGCTCATGCCCGTGCGCATCGCCTAGCCGGATCGGGGCGTCCAGCACCGTGTTCCTGGCGTCACTCGAGCTGCGCGACTTCCGGCGGTACGCCTCCGTGCACCTCGACCTCGGGAACGGCGTCACCGTGATCGAGGGACTCAACGGCGCCGGCAAGACCACGCTGCTCGAGGCGGTGGCGTGGGTCGCGCTCGGGCGGTCGTTCCGGGGTGTGCCCGACGCGGCGTTGGTCCGCGACGGCGCCGAGGTCGCGGTCGTGCGGGCCGCAGTGGACACCGACGGCCGGAGGCAGACCCTCGACGCCGAGCTGCGGGCCGCCGGGCGCAACCGCGTGCTGGTGAACGGGCACCCACTCGCCCGCAGTCGCGACCGCCTCGACCTCCTGCGGGTGACGATTTTCGCCCCTGACGACCTCGCGCTCGTCAAGGGCGGGCCCGCGGGCCGGCGCGACTACCTCGACGACCTCCTCGTGGTGCTCGCGCCGCGCTACGAGGCCGCGCGCGCCGACTACGAAAAGGTCCTCCGCCATCGCAACGCGCTGCTCAAGGGCTCGGGTCGCGGCCCGGACGCAGCGACCACCCTCGACGTGTTCGACGACCAACTGGCCCGTGCGGGCGCGGAGCTGGTGCGGGGCCGGCTGCGCCTGATCGAGCGGCTCCTCCCGCAGATCGCGGCGGCCTACGAGCACCTGGCCGGTCGCCCGGCGGTGATCCACACCCGCTACGAGGCCGACTGGGCGCCCGAGTGGGACCAGGACGGCCCCGACCCCGAGGCGGTGCCCGACACCCTCCGGGCCGCGCTCGCGCGGCTGCGGCCCCGGGAGATCGACCGGGGCGTCACGCTGGCCGGACCGCACCGCGACGAGTGGCGGCTCCTCCTCGACGGCCTCGACACCCGGAGCCACGCGTCGCAGGGGGAACAGCGCAGCCTCGCGCTCGCGCTGCGGCTCGCCGGCCACGAGGTGTGCCGGGCCACCATCGAGGCGTCGCCGGTGCTGCTCCTCGACGACGTGTTCTCCGAGCTCGACGACCGCCGGGCCGCGGCGCTCGCCGCGGCGCTGCCCCCGGGCCAGACCCTGATCACGACCGCCACCGCCCTGCCCGCCGTGGTCGCGCCGGAGATGCATCTGCAGGTGGACGCCGGCACCGTCGTGGTGGACGCGGCGTGAGTCGGCCGGGCGACCGCCGCCGACGCCTGTCGCGACCGCGGCTTCCGGGGGAGCTGGTGGACCCCGTGCCGATCGGTGACGCGGCCGCGATCGTCGGTGCCGAGCTCGGACTCGCTGCGCCGCTCGTGTTCACTCGGGTGGTGGAAGCCTGGGCCGAGATCGTCGGGGAGACCCTCGCCGCGCACAGTCGGGTACGGTCCGTGCGCAACGGGGTGATCGAGGTACGGGTGGACTCGCCGGCGTGGGCGACGGAGTTCCGGTACCACGAGCGCGACCTCGTGGATCGGGTGTCACGACTCGTCGGCGAGGGCGTCGTGCGGGCGGTCCAGGCGCGGGTCGCGCGGCCCGACGAGCCCCCCGCAGAGCCCGGCGGATCGGCCCGCGGAACACCCCGCGAACCGCCCCGCGAATAGCCCGACGCACGCACGTTGCCTGGTAGTCTGAACGACGCTCGTTTGCGGCTCTGACCTGCGGTTTTCCCCGATCTCCCGGGTGATTTCCGGGCCGAGCCGACGTCTCCGGAGAGGTGGCAAGGCGTGGCGTACAGCGCCAAGGACATCACGGTGCTCAAAGGCCTCGAACCGGTCCGCGAACGCCCCGGGATGTACATCGGCAGCACCGGCCTGTCCGGGCTCCACCACCTCGTCTACGAGGTCGTCGACAACGCAGTCGACGAGGCGATGGCCGGGTTCGCGACCCGCATCGACGTGACGCTGCTCGCCGACGGCGGGTGCCGTGTCACCGACAACGGGCGCGGCATCCCGGTCGACCCGCACCCCGAGTACCGGGGCAAGTCGGCCGCCGAGGTGGTGCTGACCGTGCTCCACGCGGGCGGCAAGTTCGGCGGGGAGGGCTACAAGATCTCAGGCGGCCTCCACGGCGTGGGCGTGTCGGTGGTCAACGCGCTCTCGACCCGCCTCGAGCTCGAGGTGCACCGTGACGGCGCGAAGCATTTCCTCAGCTTCGCCAGCGGCGGCAAGGTCAAGGGCAAGCTCACGAAGAAGGGCACGGTGAAGGGGACGGGAACGATCGTCACCTTCTGGCCCGACCCCAGCATCTTCGAGGAGACCGAGTTCCGGGCCCAGACGCTCATCGAACGGCTCCGGGAGATGGCCTTCCTCAACAAGGGCCTCGAGATCCGCTTCCGCGACGAGCGGGTCGACCCCACCATGGCCCAGGACTTCAAGTTCTCCGGGGGGATCACCGACTTCGTCCGCCACCTGAACTCCACGAAGGAACCCCTGTTCAAGCGGGTCGTGGCCTTCCAGGACACCGGCGAGGACTATGACGTCGACATCGCGATGCAGTGGAACACCGGGTACTACGAGGGGATCCACTCGTTCGCGAACAACATCGCGACCACCGAGGGCGGCATGCACGAGGAGGGCTTCCGCAAGGCGCTCACCAACGTGCTCAACAAGTACGCACGCGGCAAGGGCCTGCTCAAGGAGAAGGACGACAACCTCCTCGGCGAGGACATCCGCGAAGGCCTCACCGCGATCATCTCGGTGAAGCTGCGCAACCCCCAGTTCGAGGGCCAGACCAAGGCCAAGCTGGGCAACACCGAGATGCGCTCGCTGGTGGAGAAGGCGACCAACGAGAAACTCACGGAGTGGTTCGAGCAGCACCCCACCGAGGGCCGGGCCGCAGTGGCCAAGGCCACCCAGGCAGCCCGGGCCCGCATGGCGGCGCGCCAGGCGCGGGACCTCACCCGGCGCAAGTCGCTGCTCGAGTCCTCGGCCATGCCGGGCAAGCTCGCCGACTGCTCGTCGCGCCAGGCCGAGGAGTGCGAGATCTTCATCGTCGAGGGCGACAGCGCCGGCGGCAGCGCGAAGCAGGCGCGCGACCCGCGGGTGCAGGCCATCCTTCCCATCCGGGGGAAGATCCTCAACGTCGAGCGGGCCCGCCTCGACCGGATGCTCAAGAACGAGGAGATCCAGGCGCTGATCCAGGCCATCGGCGCGGGACTCGGCGAGGAGTTCGACGCCGACCGGCTGCGGTACCACAAGGTGATCCTGATGACCGATGCCGACGTCGACGGCAGCCACATCCGGACGCTGCTGATGACGTTCTTCTACCGCCAGCTCCCCGAGCTGGTGAAGCGCGGGCACGTGTACATCGCGCAGCCGCCGTTGTTCCGGGCCGACCTGGGCAAGGAGCGGAACTACCTCAAGGACGACGCCGCGCTGCGGGCGTTCGAGGCTCAGCACGAGGGACGCAAGATCGAGGTCAACCGATTCAAGGGCCTCGGGGAGATGGACTGGCACGAGCTGCGCGAGACGACGATGGACCCGCAGACGCGCACGCTGCTGCGGGTGTCGGTCGAAGACGCGGCGATCGCCGACGACATCTTCTCCCGCCTGATGGGCGACGACGTCGACACCCGCAAGACCTTCATCCAGGAGAACGCGAAGGACGTCCGCTTCATCGACGCGTAGACCGGACGGCTCGCGGCACCGGAGCGGATCACGACACGACCCGAGGAAACTGAGCGGATGCCCGACGACGGCGTACAGGAAACCTTCGATACGGCCAATATCGAGCGCGTCGAGATCCAGGAGGAGATGGAACGGTCCTTCCTGGACTACGCGATGTCGGTTATCACCGCGCGGGCGCTGCCCGACGTGCGCGACGGCCTCAAGCCCGTCCACCGCCGGATCCTCTACGCGATGTACGACTCGGGCACCCGGCCCGACCGCAAGTCGCGCAAGTCGTCCCAGACCGTGGGCGAGGTGATGGGCAAGTACCACCCGCACGGCGACTCTGCGATCTACGACGCGATGGCCCGCATGGCCCAGGACTTCTCGCTGCGCTACCCGCTCGTGGACGGTCACGGGAACTTCGGGTCCCCGGACCCCAACGACCGGCCGGCGGCAGCCCGGTACACCGAGGCGAAGCTCGCGCCGCTCGCGATGGATCTGATCGGCGAGATCGACGAGGAGACCGTCGATTTCGTCGCGACCTACGACGGTGAGAACGAGGAGCCGACGGTCCTGCCGTCGCGGTTCCCGAACCTGCTCATCAACGGGGGCGGCGGCATCGCGGTGGGCATGGCCACCAACATCCCGCCGCACAACCTGCGCGAGGTCATCGACGCCACCATCCACCTGATCGACCACCCCGACGCCACGGTCGAGGACCTGATGGGGATCGTCACGGGACCCGACTTCCCGACCGGCGCGCTGATCCTCGGCCGGGAAGGCATCCGCGACGCGCACCGCACCGACCGGGGCTCGATCAAGATGCGGGCGGTCGCCACGATCGAGGAGGCCAAGATCGGCCAGCGGATCGTGGTGAGCGAGGTGCCGTACCAGACCTCGGTGGAGGTGATCGGGCAGAAGATCGCCGAGCTGGTGAACGAGCGCCGGATCGAAGGTGTGCGCGACGTGCGCAACGAGTCGGCGGGGGAGACCAGCCGGCTCGTGATCGAGCTCAAGCGCGACGCGAACGCCAACGTCGTGCTCAACCAGCTCTACAAGCACACGCCGATGCAGACGTCGTTCGCGGCCAACATGCTCGCGCTGGTCGACGGCGTGCCGCGCGTGCTCTCGTTGCTGGGCGCGCTCACCCACTACAAGGACCACCAGGAAGAGGTGGTGCGCCGGCGGACCGAGTTCCGGCTGCGCAAGGCCAAGGCCCGCGAGCACATCGTCGAAGGCCTGGTGAAGGCCCTCGACATGATCGAGGCGATCATCGCCCTGATCCGGGGGGCGGCCGACGTCGACACCGCGCGCACCGGCCTGATGGCCGCGCCGTTCGAGTTCACCGAGATCCAGGCGAACTACATCCTCGACATGCAGCTGCGCCGCCTGACCCAGCTCGAGGGCCAGAAGCTGCGCGACGAGCTGGCCGAGCTGCAGGCGACGATCGCCGAGCTGCAGTCGATCCTCGACGACCGGGACAGGCTGTTCGGGGTGATCAAGACCGAGCTGGGCGAGATCCGGGACAAGTACGGCGACGAACGGCGCACGATCGTCACCAACGACACCGGCGAGCTCGACGTCCTCGACCTCATCGACGACGAGGAGGTCGTGGTCGTCCTCACCCACAAGGGGTACATCAAGACGGTGGCGGCCGACGCGTTCCGGCGCCAGGGCCGGGGCGGGCGCGGCGTGCGCGGCAGCCGCAAGGACGACGACCACGTGGAGCACCTGCTGGCGACGACCGCCCACTCGTACCTGCTGCTGTTCTCCAACCGGGGCCGGGTCTACCGGGTGCGTGCGCACGAGATCCCGATGAAGGAGCGCACCGCGCGCGGGCTCGCGCTCGTGAACCTCATCCCGCTCGCTCAGGACGAGCGCATCCAGGCCGTGATCGACACGCGTACCTACGAGGACGGGCACTTCCTGTTTTTCGCGACGCGCAAGGGAACGGTCAAGAAGACCAAGCTCACCGAGTACGACTCCGCGTTGCGCAACGGCCTCATCGCCATCAACCTCGCCTCGGGCGACGAGCTGGTCCGGGTGGTGCAGACGTCGGGGAACGACGAGATCCTCATGGTGTCGGAGAAGGGCCAGGCGATCCGCTTCTCCGAGGCCGGAGTGCGTCCGATGGGCCGGGCCACCGCCGGGGTGCGGGGAATGAGACTGCGCGACGGCGACCGCGTGGTGAGCTCCGACGTGGTGGCCCCCGGGGTGGTGATGCTGTTCGTGAGCAGCAGCGGCCACGGGAAGCGGACGAAGCTCGACCTGTTCCACACCCAGAATCGGGGCGGCCAGGGGGTCCGGTGCATGAAGGTCACCGAGTCCCGGGGCGGGCTCGTGGCCGCGTTCGGGGTCGCCCCGGAGGACGAGATCCTGGTCTTCTCCTCGAGCGGCAATATCATCCGGATGTTCGCCAAGGAGATCTCGTCCCAAGGCCGCGACGCGACGGGGGTGCGCGTCGCCCGAGTGGCCGCAGGGGAGACCGTCGTCGCCGTTGCCCCCGTGCTCGAGGGTGACTCGGGAGAGGAACCCGGCCGGACATGACCACACCCGACGAGAGCCCCGAGTCACGCGCGGCGGGGTCGGCGCGGACCCCGGCACCCCGCCTCCGCCGGGGAGCGCCCGCCAGCCGGCAGCCTGCGCCCGACCGACCGGCCCCCGACCGACCTGGCCCCGACCGACCGGCGGTCGAGCCGCCCCCCGTCCCGCGCGGGGTCCCGCGCACCGCTTCGGTGCCCGCAAGCCCCGACGCCTTCGACAGGGGGTCACCACCGCGGCCCGCGCCCACCACGAACCGGGGTGCCACCGCCCCCGCGACGGAGGTCTACGGCGATCCGGTCGAGCCGGAGATCGCGTTCGAGCCGCCGGCCACCGCACGTCCGGTGCGGGCGCGCACGGCCAAGCGGCAGGAGCGACGCTTTCGTCAGACGATCCAGAAGTTCGACCTGTGGTCGGTCACCAAGCTCGCGCTGTGCTTCTACGTCAGCGTGATGGGTGTGATCGTGGTGTCCCTCGTCGCCCTGTGGGTGGTCGCCGACTCGGCCGGGATCATCGACAACGTGGAGAACTTCATCGGGGACCTGTTCTCCTCGGACGACTTCAGTTTCGTGTCGGGCCAGGTCTTGCGGGGCGCAGTGCTCGTGGGCGTGGTGCTCGTCGCGCTCATGGTCGCGTTCACGGTGATCGCAGCGTCGTTCTACAACATCTTCGCCGAGTTGTTCGGCGGAGTAGAGATCGTGATCCGTGAGGAAGAGCAGCCACTCAAGCGGTAGGCTGCTCGCCCCTTCGGGGTCACCCGGGGCTATAGCTCAGTCGGTTAGAGCGCATCCCTGATAAGGATGAGGTCGCTGGTTCGATTCCAGCTAGCCCCACCATGAAGAACCTCCGCCGAGGATTGCTGATCGCCGGGATGGCCGTCCTCGCCGGAATCGTGGTGCGGGCCAAGGGCCGACCACTGTCGGCGCCACCGGCGGCGGGGGGCTGGCGCGAGCTCGCGGGTCCCGACTTCCGGTGAGCGGCGTGCTCCTGGTGGGCACGGGCGAGGTGGGGGTGCGGGCAGCCCGGCAGCTCGTCGACACCCCCGGCATCGACCGCGTGCTGATCACCGGACGCGACCCTGCGCACGCGACGCGACTGGCGGACGCCCTCGGGGATCGGGCCGCGCCGCTCGCAGCGGGCTCGGGGGTGAACGTCCCGGAGGGGATCACCGCGATCGCGATCGCAACACCGGACGCCGGCCCCTGGTTACGGGCCGCGGCCGCGTCCGGGGTGGCGGCGGCCACGGTCGACGACGGCGGCACCGGCGCAACGTCGGCCGAAGGGAGCGCCGCGGCGGTGGTCACCGGGTGCGGCCTCGGTCCGGGCCTCACCGGGGTGCTGGCCCGGCACGCCGCGAGCGCGCTCGACTC
Source organism: Actinomycetota bacterium (assembly GCA_046086425.1). Lineage (GTDB taxonomy): Bacteria > Actinomycetota > Acidimicrobiia > IMCC26256 > PALSA-555 > CAIUKV01. The sequence continues at coordinate 27,959 of JBJSXO010000274.1, forward strand.
GGTGGACGCGGTGCACGTGGCCCGCGTCGGTGCAGCCGGACCCGCATGCGTGGAGGCAGCTCGAGCCGCCCGGCGGGAGACCCCGGGCGAGTGGCGGGAGGGATCCTGGCGCACGGCACGGGCGTTCGGCCCGGAGCTGCTGTGGTTCCCCGAGCCGATCGGCGTGCGCGAGTGTCAGTTGGTCCGCACCGGAGTCGCCGCGTGCGTGGCGGCCGTGCCGGGCGCGCGCCTCGTGACCTCGCGCCTGGGCGTTCCTCCGACCACGGGCTGGCTGCGGCGTGGCCTGCGGCGTGACCCCAAGGACCAGGGTTGGGGCGCGGCGCGGGTCGAGGTGTCGGGCCGGCGCGGCGGGATCGCCGACTCGCTGGTCTACGGGGTGGTCGACCGCACGGCCGTGGCGGCCGGGGTCGTGCTGGCGGTCGCGGCCGCCACGCTGGCCGGCGGCCTCGACGCCGGGGTCGAGACGCTCCCGGGTGTGCGGACCCTGGGTGAGGTGACCCGGCCGGTCCCGTTCCTCGCCGAGCTGGGCCGGCGGGGGGTCAAGGCGGCCGCATTCGAGGGTGTGGCGCCCCACTGACGACCGGCAGCCACCGCAGACGTTGTAGCGTCGGAGGCACCTCGTCGTGGTCCTTCGTCCCGGTGTCACGGTCGGCGCCGGTCGGCCCGGCGGGGGGGGGATCCCGAGGCACCGGTACGGGGCCGGGGGCTCCCGCCTCCGGGGACGTAGCTCAGCTGGCTAGAGCACCTGCTTTGCAAGCAGGGGGTCGTGGGTTCGAGTCCCATCGTCTCCACCGCAGGAACCGATCACCGCGTGCAGCAGCCCGGCGCGCGCCGCTCGACCAGGCGAGTCGGCCGTCTCGGCCGACTCAGCCCACGAGGGTGGGGATGGGGTCCACCGTGACCGCGCGGAGCCGGACCTCGAAGTGGAGGTGAGGCCCGGTCGAGAGTCCGGTCGACCCGACGTAGCCGATCACCTCGCCGGCGGCGACCCGCTGCCCGGGCGCCACGATCAACGACAGCAGGTGCCCGTAGACGGTGGCGAGCGAGCTCCCGTGGTCGAGGACGACGGCCTTTCCGTACCCACCGCTGTCCTCGGCGACGAGGACCGTGCCGGCCGCAGCGGCGCGGACGGGCGTTCCCGGCGCGGCGCCGATGTCGATCCCGGGGTGGAACTCCACGTCGCCGCTGAACGGATCGGCGCGGTAGCCGAATCGGCTGACGACGGGCGCGCCCGGCACCGGGTAGTCCACGAGACCGGTCAGTCTCGGGGGGTTCCCCTGCCCGGCCTGGGCGTCGACGATCCGCCGTCCGAAGCCGTCGTTCGCGGGTGGAGCGCCGGTCAGCAGCGCAGTGATCATCGGGTCACCGCGCGCCACGCGTTGAAGCTCGGCGGTGGCCCGAGCGAACTCGGCCTCGGCAACCTCCCGCACGACCTCGGCCTGCTGCATGCTGGTCACTCCCGCGGCCGCACGTTCGACGGTGATCACCGCAGCGCGGTGCGCGAGGCGCCAGGCCGGCGTCGAGACGCGGCTGCGGCTGCGTTCACCGCGTGTGCTCGTCGGATCGAGCGCAACGGCGATCGACGTCCCCGCAGTGCGGGCGCGGGCGAGCCGGTCGGCGGCCGTGAGGTAGTCCTTGACCGCCGCCCGCTGGGCGCTGCTCAGCCGGCTGGTGGAGCCCACGTACACGGCAATGCCCCGTCCCGGTGGCGACTTGGCCTCCTCGGCGGTTGCGTCGACGATGGGGTCAAGGGTGGTGGTCGTGGGGTCGAGGGTGGTGGTCGTGGGGTCGAGGGTGGTCGGGGTGGTGGGGTCGAGGGTGGTCGGGGTGGTGGGAACGGTCTCGGGCGGCAGCGTCGTCGGCGGGGGGTCGATCTGCGCACGCAACGCAGCGGCCGGCACGGTGATGCCGAGCGCCACGAGGCCCACGGCGACCAGGGCCCGGAACCGCCCGCGCGGGCGGTGGGTGCGGCGTGCTCCCGTCGATGTTCGTGCGCCCATGACATGACAACCTATGTCCGAAGGCCCTGCCCGAAGGCCCTGCCCGAAGGCCCGTCCGAACCGCCCGACGGCTCCTTCCCCGCCTCTCCGGGGGCCAGGCGAATTGCCCAGATGCTCGCACTAGCCTGGCCGCCGACGGCCCGACCGGCAGACCGGGCGTGGGCCTGGCAGAATTACGGGCGCAGCGCAGCGCCGCATGACCGTGGAGGCAGACATTCCCGACGAGCCCCGCGCCGACGACCCTACGGGTCTGACGGGTCCGACCATCCCGCCCGAGGGCTCGGGAACGGTCGGGGCCGGGGCGAACGACGACTTCTTCGCGTCGCTGCAGCTCCCCTCGCCGACGGACCTCCCTGCGCCCGGACCTACCGTCGTCCGGCCGGCGGAGCGCCCGGATACGCGCCGGGCGCGCTTCGTCGAGCCCCCCGAGCGGACGCGACGCCGGCTCCCCGTTCCGGTCATCGCGGCCGTGGCCGGGGCCGCCGTGCTCGCCCTGGTGGTCGTGGGGATCGTCACGGGAGGCGGGGATTCCGATTCGGTGAGCGTCAGCCGTGCACCGCGCACCCGCTCGATTCCCACGGTGCCCCGCACCACGATCGCAACCGTCCCGTCGAGCGAGGTGCCCGTCGAGGAGGAAGTGCTCCCGGTCGTGCAACCGGCGACGACCCGCAAGAGGGCGACGAACTCTGATACCACGCCGCCGGACCCGACCCCGCAGGAGACGCTCCCTCCCGGCACTCCCCCGACGCTGCCCGCGCCCGTCGTGCCCGACGCACCGACCGGGATCTCGGCCACACCGGACGCGACGGCGACGACCGACATCCTGGTCACCTGGTCGGCCCCGGCGTTCGACGGCGGGAGCCCGATCACCGGGTACCAGGTCCAGGTCGACGGCGTCATCGTGACCACCACGGCCGGGACCAGTTACTCGGCAGTGGGACTCTCGGAGGGAACGCATCAGTTCGCGGTCGCCGCGGTGAACGCCGTGGGCGTGGGCGCCTCGGCCACCACCTCCGCGACGGTGCCCCCGCAGGTACCAGCCGCGGCAGCGCCCAGCGCCGGGGGCGCCTCGGGTGCGACTGTGGCCGGGTCGCCCGACGGCCCCACCGAAGGGCGTGCCGCAGAACCGCTTGTGGCGACCGGGCGACTTGTGGTGGTCGCCGTGCGCGAGCTCGACCCCGTCTGAGCGCGTCGGGTCAGTGCTGGTGCGCGGTGAAGCGCGCAGACCAGTCCATGAGGTCGGCGGGGACGAAGTAGCCGGACTCGTCGTTGATCGCCGCCCAGTGCGCAGCGACGTCCTCCACGGTCGGTCGCCCGCCTGCGTCGACGTAGCCCTCGGTGGACGCCACGAACAGGCGGGCGAAGCGGCCCGCGCCGGCGGTGTAGATCTCCCCGCTCACCGGGCACTCCTCGTGAGCGAGGAACGCGACCATCGGCGCGACCAGCTCGGGTGCCATACGCGTCGCCATCGGTGCGGTGGCGTCGGGGTTGTTTCCCCCCCGGCCCACCACCCCCCTGTACGCAGCCCGCTCGACACCATTGAACCAGATGTCTTGCGGTTTCCCCG
>JBJSXO010000275.1:0-4939 GCA_046086425.1 Actinomycetota bacterium
CTTGAGCCAGGCGCAAGTCTTGGCTCAGCCGGCTCAGCAGGTTCAGACTGCGCCTGTGGCCCGGGTGGCCGTGGCCGTCTACGTGGCCAGCCTCGCCGGGCTCTTCGCCGCGAGTGCCAGCTACCACCGCTTCGCCCACACGGTCCGCAGCGTCACGTGGCTGCGCCGCCTCGACCACTCGATGATCTTCGTGCTGATCGCCGGGACCTACACGCCGATCTGCCTGCTCGCCTTGCGGGGCGCGTGGGGATGGGGCCTGCTCGTTGCCGTGTGGGCCGGGGCCGTCGTGGGGATCGTCCTCAAGGTCGCCGGCCTCGAGCGCTTCCGGCGGTTCAGCGCGCCGCTGTACCTCGTGCTCGGGTGGATCGCGGTGTGCGTCGCGCCCCAGCTGCTCTCCCGGCCGGACCTCCTGGCCCTCGCGCTCGTCGGGGGACTCCTCTACACCGCCGGCGCGGTCCTGTTCGCCCTGCGCCGACCGGGCCCGGTCGCCACCTGGTTCGGGTACCACGAGTGGTGGCACGGCGTCACGGTGGCGGCCGGCGCGTGCTTCTTCGCCATGAACGCCTGGCTCATCCGCTCCGTCTAGGCCCGGGCACCCCGTGCTCGTCGGCGACGGCGAACTCATGCGACCAGAAGAACTCGAAGTCGGCGGCACGCGCGAAGTGCTGGTCCACGTCGGTGTCGCCGACGTGGACGTAGCGCAGCGCGGAGAAGCGCTCCCGCACCTCGGGGAGATGGTGCTTGCCGCCCACGAACTGCACGTCGACCCCGTGCGCGCTCCAGAGGTTGGTCTGGTCGGCGCGGGTGCGGTCGGAGCCCGACCCGACCACGTGGCCGAGCTCGGCCATGGCCTGGGCCAGGGCCACCGGGATCGGCCCCGGCGGGTCGCCGAACTCCATGGTCCCGTCGATGTCGAAGCTGACCACGGTGATGCGGCCGTCGCCGAGGAAGCCCTGCGGAGCGCGGGAGAGCGGCACGGGCCGTCAACCTACCGCTCGGCGGTCGGGCGCCGATCCCGAATGACACCGAACGATCCTGAATCACGATCCTCGATCCTGAATCACGATCCTCAATTAGGATCGCGGCTCGTTCGAGAGGGGACCACGTCATGAGCCTGGACCTGAGCGGCCGCCGGGCGGTGGTGAGCGGCGCGAGCGTCGGGATCGGCGCCGAGACGGTGCGGGTGCTCGCCGAGCACGGGGCGGCGGTCGCCTTCTGCGCACGGAGCGCCGGTGCGGTCGACGACCTCGCGGCCGGCCTTGCCCGCGCACCCGGATCCGTGCGGGGCTACGTGGCCGACCTGCAGGACGCTGCAGCCACGGAGGCGTTCTGCGATGTGGTCGAGGCCGACCTGGGCCCGCCCGACATCCTGGTCAACAACGTGGGAGCGTCACCGTCGCGCAACTTCCTCCACATGTCCGACGAGGACTGGTTCTCCCTCTTCGAGCTCAACGTCATGGCCGCGGTCCGCCTCACGCGGCGGTTCCTCCCGGCGATGCGGGCGCAGGGGTGGGGTCGCGTCGTGATGATGAACACCGCCGCGGCGAAGTATCCGGGTCCGGCGATCATCGACTACTCCGCTACCAAGGGCGCGCTCGCGGTGGCGACGAAGGCGCTCGCCCGGAAGTACGCCGCCGACAATGTGCTGATCAACTCGATCGCGCCCGGGCGCGTGCGCACCGAGATGTGGGAGCGCACGGCGCGTGAGGTCGCCGAAGCGCGTGGCCACGGTGACGTCGAAGCCGTGTTCACCGAGCGATCCGGTGACATCCCCATCGGCCGCTTCGGGCGCCCCGACGAGATCGCCAACGTCGTGCTCTTCCTGTGCTCGGACCTCGCAACCTACGTTGCGGGGGCCACGATCGACGTGGACGGCGGCCTCGGGTCGCACGTCTACTGAGCGAGCGGAGTCGTCATGGCCCTCGACGCCCTGGACCAGGCCCGCAGCGAGGACGCGCCGGTCGGGACGGCGATCACCGCTGCGACGCCGGCGGCCCACGCCCCGGTGCGGGTGCCGGTCGAGCGCTACACCTCGCCGGACTTCGCGGCTCGTGAGATCGAGCACCTGTGGCCGCGCGTGTGGCAGGTGGCGTGCACCGTCGACCACGTGTCCGAGCCGGGCGACTACTTCGAGTACCGGGTCGGCCCGTACTCGGTGGTGGTCGTGCGGGCCGACGACGGTGTGCTCCACGCGTTCGAGAACGTGTGCCGGCACCGGGGCAACCAGCTGTGCTCGGGAACCGGCCACGGCCTCACCGAGCTGCGCTGCGGGTACCACCGCTGGTGCTGGGACCTCCACGGACGACTGCGCGAGGTGCCGTCGCGCAAGGGCTTCGGCGCGCTGCGCAACGACGACTACCCGCTGTTCGCCGCGTCGGTCGACACCTGGGGCCCACTGGTCTTCGTCAACCTGGACCCGCTGGCGATGCCGCTGCACGAGTACCTGGAGGAGGTGCCGGCGGATCTCGAGTGGATCGGCCTCGACGACTTCCGGGGCGAGGTGCTGGTGTCGATGTCGGTGGCCGCGAACTGGAAGGTGGTCGCCGACGGCTTCAGCGAGACCTACCACGTGCAGGGCCTGCACCGCGAGATGATCGGGTCGATGGACGACATCGACGCGCCGCAGCGGGTTTGGGGCCACACGAGCACGTCGTCGCAGCGCTACGGCGTCGCGAGCCCGCGCTTTCGCGACGGACTCGACGACCAGGCGATCTGGGAGTCGTTCGTGGTGACCCAGGGCGGACGGATGGGCATGACCGAGGCCGGACCGGCGCCGGCCGTGGCCCCGGGCCGGACGATCGGCGACGTGATCGCCGACCGGATCCGGTCGGTGCAGGCCGAGCGGGGAGTCGACCTCGAGCGCTTCGACACCGAGCGGATGCTCACGCTGCACCAGTACAACCTCTTCCCGAACGCCACCGTGCTCGCCACCCCCGACCTGCTGTCGGTGCTGTGCGCGACGCCGGGACCGGACCCCGACCACTGCGAGATGGTGGCCGTCAACTTCCGGCGCGCGCCGTCGGCCGACGCACCGCGCTCACAGCCGATGACCGTGGCGCTCGGCGAGACGCCGGCCAACCTCGGGTTCGTCCTCGACGCCGACCTGGCGATCGCGCCGTCCGTGCAGCGCGGTCTCCACCAACCCGGCCTCACCCACCTGGTGCTGTCGAGCGAGGAGGTCCGGATCGCCAACACCCACCGCAACCTGGAGCGCTACCTCGGGATCGAGCCGTCGGAGCTCACCGGTGGCGCCCCGGACGCCTGACCGGCGTCTCGTCCCGATCTTCTCGCAACCGGCCCAGCAACCGGCTCAGCGACCGGCCGGGACGCGGCCCTGGTTCTTGGCAGCCCGACCGCGGGTGGTCGCGTCGAGCACCGTCTTGCGGATGCGCACGTTCTCGGGTGTCACCTCCACGCACTCGTCGGACGCGATGAACTCGAGCGCCTGCTCGAGGGACATCGGTCGGGGTGGCGCCAGGCGCTCGAGCTCGTCGGCCGAGGCGGCCCGATGGTTCGTGAGCTGCTTCTCCTTTGTGGGGTTCACGTCCATGTCGCCGGGCCGGGGGTTCTCGCCGATCACCATGCCCTCGTAGACCTCGACGCCGGGGCCGACGAACATCTCGCCGCGATCCTGGAGCTTCATCAGCGTGTAACCGGTCGTGGTCCCGCGTCGGTCCGACACCAGGCTGCCGGTGCGCCGGGTGAGCAGCTCCCCGTGCCACGGCTCGAACCGCTCGAACACGTGGTGCAGCAGGCCGGTGCCGCGCGTCTCGGTCAGGAACTCGGTGCGGAAGCCGACCAGTCCACGGGCCGGCACGAGGAACTCGAGCCGAGCCCACCCGGTCCCGTGGTTGACCACGTGCTCCATGCGGCCCTTGCGCACCGCGAGGAGCTGCGTCACCGTGCCGAGGTACTCCTCGGGCACGTCGATGGCCACGCGGTCGACCGGCTCGTGGACCGTGCCGTCGATCGTGCGGGTAACCACCTCGGGCTTGCCGACGGTGAGCTCGAAACCCTCGCGGCGCATCGTCTCGACCAGCACGGCGAGCTGCAACTCGCCCCGACCCTGCACCTCCCAGGCATCGGGCCGCTCGCTCGGCAGCACCCGCAGCGACACGTTGCCCACGACCTCGGCGTCGAGCCGGTTCTTCACCAGCCGCGCGGTGAGCTTGTCGCCGTCCTTCCCGGCGAGCGGAGACGTGTTGATGCCGATCGTCATCGACAGGCTCGGGTCGTCGATGTGCATGACCGGCATGGGGCGGGGGTCGTCGAGATCGGTGAGGGTCTCGCCGATCGTCACGTCGGCGAGGCCGGCGATCACCCCGATCTCGCCGGGGCCGATCTCCGTCGCAGGTGTGCGGTCCACCCCGTCGGCCACGAAGAGCTCGGAGATGCGCACCGTCTCGATCGTGCCGTCGGCCCGGCACCACGCGATCGGCGAGTTGCGCACGAGGGTGCCGTGGTGCACCCGGCACAGGGCGAGCCGGCCCAGGTAGGGCGAGGCGTCGAGGTTGGTGACCAGCGCCTGGAGGGGGTGGGTCTCGTCGTAGGTCGGGGCCGGGATGTGGTCGAGCAGCACGCCGAACAGCGTCTTGAGCCCGTCGGCGCTCATCGCGCCGCTCTCGCGCAGCGACGGGTCGTCGGCGTCGAGCGACGAGCGCCCGGACCGCGCGTTGCAGTACACGATCGGGAAGTCGATCTGGTCTTCGTCGGCGTCGAGGTCGAGGAACAGCTCCTCCACCTCGTGCACGACCTCGGCGATGCGGGCGTCGGGCCGGTCCACCTTGTTGACGACCACGACCACGGGCAGCCGGGCCTCGAGCGCCTTGCGGAGCACGAAGCGGGTCTGGGGGAGCGGACCCTCGCTGGCGTCGACGAGCAGCAGGACGCCGTCGACCATGGTGAGCCCGCGCTCGACCTCACCACCGAAGTCGGCGTG